>NZ_JBJLSG010000195.1:0-8112 GCF_050871925.1 Kineococcus gurbantunggutensis | reverse complement strand
CGCCCGGACGCGGCGCGTCAGCCCCCGGGCGGGGGGGGCCCGGGCCCCGCCCCCCGCCCCGCCCCCCCCCCCGCGCGCCCCCCCGCGGCGCCCCCCCCCCCCCCCCCCACCTGCAGCGGATTGACGTAGAAGTACTCGGTGCCGGCCAGGGAGACCCCGGGCAGGAAGGCGTTGTAGAGGGTGCGCTCGACGAGGTCGGCGTAGCGGGCCTCGCCGGTGGACAGCAGCATCCGCCAGGACCACTGCACGCTGCCGATGGCCGCGCAGCTCTCGGCGTAGGCGCGGTCCGGGGAGAGCTCGTAGTGGTCGCCGAACTGCTCGAAGTCCCAGCGCGAGCCGATGCCGCCGGTGACGTAGGTCTTCGAGGCGAGCATGCCCTCCCACTGCCGGGCCAGCGCGGCGAGCAGGTCCGCGTCGGCGGTCTCGGCCGCGACGTCGGCGGCGCCGGCGGTGAGGTACACCGCGCGCACGGCGTGGCCCTCGGGGCTGGTCGCCTCCCGCACCGGCACGCGGTCGGAGAAGTAGGTGGGCTCCTTGCCGTGGCGCTCGACGATGCCGTGGCCGCGCGCGTCGACGAACCACAGCGCCAGGTCCAGGTAGTCGCGGTTCCCGGTCTCCCGGTACAGCTCCACCAGGCCCATCTCGACGACCGGGTGGCCGTCGACGTCCTCGGTCCTGCCGGGCCCGAAGGTGGCGACGAGGTGGTCGGCGAGCTTGACGGCGACGTCGAGCAGCCCGGTCTCGCCGGTGCCGCGGTGGATCGCCACGGCGGCCTGGAACAGGTGCCCGGCGCAGTAGTGCTCGTGGCTCCAGGGCAGGTCGACGTAGCGGGCGCCGCCCCCGCGGACCTGCTGCACGGAGTCGAGGTAGCCGTCGGGCGCCTGGGCGGCGGCGACGACCTCGGTGATCTCGCGGATCCAGCCGAGCAGCTCCTCGTCGGGCTCGCGGCCGTGCTCCCAGCCGGCGGCCTCGAGCCACTTGTAGACGTCGGAGTCCATGAAGATCGGCCCGCGCACCTCGCCGGTGGCGGTGCCGGCGGCGATGCGCAGGTTCTGCAGGTTGCCGGCGCTCTGCAGCTTCTCGTAGCCGGTGCGGATCGCCTGGCGGCGGTTGGCCTCCTGGCGCTCGCGCCAGAAGCCGCCGGTGATGCGCGAAGCGCCCGAGGGCACCGGCCGCAGCGCCACCGCCGCCTCGGCGGTGGGGGCGGCCGGTGCGACGGCCGCGGGGGCCGTGGCGGTGGTGGGGGACGCGGTGGTGGTCATCAGCTCTCCGTCGAGTGGTCCGCGGCGACCGCCGGAAAAGGCGGAACACGTTTTCTGCGGTGGACGCTACGAGCCGCACCCCTCCCCGTCAAGGGCGGTACAGTCCTGCTCCCGGCCCGTGGAACGCGAGTGCCGGCGACGACGAGGAGGCGCGGCATGACGGAAACGAGCGTTCCGGCGCGGATCGTCGACGTCGCGGCCCTGGCCGGCGTCTCCCCCGGCACCGCCTCCAAGGCCCTCAACGGCACCGGCCAGCTGCGCGCCGAGACCCGCGAGCGCGTGCGCCGCGCCGCCGAGCAGCTCGGCTTCACCCCTGACGCGCTGGGCCGCGGGCTGTCCTCCGGGCGCACCTACACCGTGGGGCTGATCACCACCGACAGCTTCGGGCGCTTCTCCATCCCCGTCATGCTCGGCGCGGAGAACACCCTGGGCGCCGGGGAGGTGGTCGTGCTGCTGTGCGACAGCCGCGACGACCCCCTGCGCGAGCAGCACTACCTGCGCACCCTGCTGGCCCGCCGCGTCGACGGGATCATCGTCACCGGCCGGCGCACCGAGCCGCGCCCGCCGGTGGCCGCCGCCGGCCGCGTGCCCGTCGTGTACGCCTTCACCCCCTCGCAGGACCCCGCCGACACCAGCCTCGTCGTGGACCAGGCCGGCGGGGCCGCCGCCGCCGTGCGCCACGTGCTGGACCTGGGCCGGCGCCGCCTGGCGCACGTGACCGGCCCGGCCGACCACCACGCCGCCGTCGTGCGCCGCGACGCCGCCGTCGCCGAGGCCGGCGACCACCTCGTCGCCGGGCCCCTGCACGGGGACTGGAGCGAGCGGTGGGGCCGGCTGGCCGCCGACCTGCTGCTGCGCCGCCACCCCGACGTCGACGCGATCACCTGCGGCAGCGACCAGATCGCCCGCGGCGTGTGCGACGGGCTGCGCGACGCCGGCCGCCGCGTCCCGCAGGACGTGGCCGTCGTCGGCTTCGACGACTGGGACGTCATCGCCCTGGCCAGCCGCCCGCCGCTGACGACCGTGGCCCTGGGCCTGGAGGCGATGGGCCGGCGCGCCGGGGAGCTGCTGCTGGAGGCCGTCGCCGGCCGCGGCGCGCCCGGCACGACGGTGATGCCCACCCGCCTGGTGGTGCGCGAGTCCACGCTCGGGGCGTGAGCGCGGGCGGCCGCGCGGCGCGGGGTCGGCCCGCGCCGGGCGGCGCCGGGGTCAGCCCGCCGCGAGCGGCGCCGCGGTCCACGCGCTGGAGAACCCCAGCCCGCTGCGCTTGACCATCTGCGTCACCGGGCAGCGCCGCTCGGTCTCGGCGCTGAGGCGCTCGAACTGCTCGGGGGTGGCGTCGGTCTCCACCGTCACGCTGACGCTGACGCTGTCGAAGTTCGCGTTGCCCTGCGCGCCGCCGGCGATGACCGAGGGGTCCAGGTCGCCCTGCACGCGGAACGTCCAGCGGCCCAGCGCGACGCCGAGGTCCTTGGCGACGAGGCTGCCGGTGACCTGGTTGCACGAGGTCAGCGCGCCCAGGACGTAGCTCAGCGGGCTGGGCGCGGCGTCCTGCCCGCCGAAGGACGGGTAGGTGTCGGCGTGGAACACGTGCTGGTGCTCCCCGGCCACGGTGACCTGCTGGGCGACACCGCTGCCGGCGGCCTCCACCACGAACGGGACGGTCTTCTTCACTGCCACGCGGTCCTCCCGGTCCTGGGCGCACGGGGTCGCACGCCTGCCCGGAGCGTAGGTGCCCGCCCCGCCGGGCGCGTGCGGGACCGCCCGTCCGGCTCAGCCCACGCGCTCGCGCACGGCGGCCTCGACCGCCGCCAGGTGCTCCTCGCCGTGCACCGCGCGGCCCGCGCCGGGCGGCCAGGGCACCTCCAGGTCGAGCCAGCTGGTGCACCCGCGGTGCTCGGGGCGGCGCACCAGGCGCACCGGCTCGGGCAGCTCCACGGCGCGCACCACCAGGGCGGTGAGCTGGTGGCGGGGCCGGAAGTCCACGCGGGAGGAGCGCACCGAGGCGGAGGTCCACACGTGCAGGTCCTCCAGCTCCTCCACCCGCTCGGGGCGGGCCACGGGCACCACGGCCACGACCTCCGCGCCGGCGCGCACCGTGAGGACCTCGCCGTCCGAGGCGGCGGCGTCCGCGGCACCCAGGGGCAGCAGGTCGCGGTGCTCGGGGCGCACCGACTCGGCGTGGCTGTGCGCGACGGTGGGGAAGAGCACGAAGCGGGAGGCGCCGACGCTGAAGCGCTTCTCGTGGACGCCGCCCTTGCGCAGCAGCAGCGCCTGGCGGCCCTGCAGCAGGGCGTGCGCCACCGCGCCCCACTCCTTCAGGGCGGGGGTGGGGGCGGCGGCGCTCACGGGCGGGGCCTCAGCCGGTGACCAGCTGCAGGCGGCGGGACTGGTCGGAGGCGAACTTGCGCTCGGGGTCGACCGCGTCGCGCACCTTCCGCCAGGCGGGCAGGTCCGGGTACATCTGCGCGAAGCGCTCGGGGGTGGTGCGCGAGTCCTTCGCCAGGTACAGCCGGCCGCCGGCGTCCAGCACCATCTCGTCCAGGCGGTCGCACAGGCGGTCCAGGCCCGGCTTGACCGGCAGGTCCACCGCGAGCGTCCAGCCCTTGCGGGGGAAGGACAGCGGCGCGTCGTTGCCCTCGCCGAAGCGCTTGAGGACGTTCAGGGCGGAGATGTGCCCGGACTCCACGATGGCCTCCATGCTCGCCTTGAGCACGTCGGTGCGGTCCATCGGCACGACGAACTGGTACTGCAGGAAGCCGTGCGGGCCGTAGGCCCGGTTCCAGTCCGCGAACAGGTCGAGCAGGTGGTAGAACTGCGTGATGTTCTGCACCACGCCCTGCTGGGTGTGGGCCTTGCGGTAGTAGAACTCGTTGAGCGCCTTGGCCGTGAGCCGGTTCAGCATCCCGGGCGGGAAGACGTCGGGGAACTTCGCGTACTGCGGCGCGTCGAACTTCAGCGGGTCCTTGCGCAGCTTCGCCGGCAGGTCCTCCAGCTTGGCGGAGGAGCCGCGCAGCAGGAAGCCGCGGCCCATGTGGGCGCCCTTGGTCACCGAGTCGAACCACGTCTTGGAGTACGTGTAGTTCTCGTCGTTCTTCGTCAGGCGCTCGAGCATGTCGTCGAAGTCGGGGGCCTGCTCGACGTCGGCGATGAAGTACGAGGTCTCCACCCGGTCCAGGCGGATCTTCGCGCGCAGCACGACCCCGGTCAGGCCCATGCCGCCGGTGGTCGCCAGGAACAGCTCGCGGTCCGGGCCGTGGGGGGTGAGGGTGCGGACCTGGCCGTCGGCGGTGAGCAGGTCCAGGGACAGCACGTGGCGGGTGAAGGTGCCCTGGGTGTGGTGGTTGCCGCCGTGGATGTCGGCGCCGATGGCGCCGCCGACGGTGACCTGGCGGGTGCCCGGCAGCACCGGCACCCACAGCCCGTGCGGCACGACCGCGCGCAGCAGCTTGTCCAGCGAGCAGCCGGCGTCGACGTCGGCGACGGCGGCGTCCACGTCGATGTCGTGGATGCGGTCCAGCGCCGTCATGTCGATCACCAGGCCGCCGGCGTTCTGGGCGGGGTCGCCGTAGCTGCGGCCCAGGCCGCGGGCGATCACGCCGCGCGGGCCGGCGGTGCGCACCGCCTCGGCGATCGCGTCGAGGTCCTGCGTGCGCAGCACCGTCGCGGTCGTCGGCGCCGTGCGGCCCCACCCCGTCAGGCGGGCGCTCGCGCGGGACGTGCCCCCCGCCGGCTCGGCGGCCGGGCGGTCCAGCACGGAACTCAGGCCAGGGATGCTCACCACGGGCAGGAGCCTAACCCGCACCCCCGACGCGACCGGCCCCGGCGCGACCGGCCCCGCCGTGCGCGGTGCGTGCACGCCGCGTGGCCGCGGCGGCGGACGGGTGCACCCGCCCGCGTGAGATCGCCGCGCGGGGCTCCAGGGGGCCCGCGCCCGCGCCGATCACCGCAGCGTGCACGATCACCAGGGCCTCGGGCCCGCAGCAGGGACCACCCCGGGGCGCGGCCGCGGCGCGCGCGCCGCCGTCGCCGCCACCGTCCTGAGCCTGCCGGCCTCGGCCGCCGTGTGCCTGCTGCGCCCGGGCGACCTGGTCGCCACGACCCTCGCCTACCTCGTGCCCGTCGTCCTGGCCGTCGCCCTGGCCGCCGTCGCGGTGCGCCGCGTGCCCGCGCACCGGCGCCGCCCGTGGTGCTGGCTGCTGGCCGCGCTAGTGCTGTACCTGGCCGGTGAGCTGCTGTTCGCCGCCGTGGCCCTGACCGGGGGCGAGTCGTGGCCCACGCCCGCCGACGCGGTCTACCTGGCCGCGTACGTGCCGGTGACGCTGGGCCTGCTGGGCCTGGACCGCCGCCGCGGCGGCGGGCACCACCGCGGCAACCTGCTGGACGCCTCCATCGTCACCCTCAGCGCCGCCGTCCTCTTCGGCGTGTTCGTCGTGCTGCCCGCGGCCACCGACACCGCCCAGCCGGCGCTGGCCCGGCTGGTGAGCACCGCGTACCCGGTGGCCGACGTGGTCTGGGTGTACCTGCTGGCCCGCATGGTCACCGGCCCCGGCGCGCGCACCACCGCGTTCTGGCTGCTGGCCGCCGGCACCGCCGCCACCCTCGTCGCCGACGTGGGCAACAACCTCCTGCAGCTCGTCGAGGGCACCCTCACCACGCCGGTGTGGATGAACCTGCTGTGGCAGTCCTTCTACGTGCTCTACGCGCTCGCCGCGTGCAGCGACTCCGCGCCGCGCCTGAGCGAGAAGAAGCCGGCCGACAGCGCCCGGGGCCTGACCGCCCCGCGCCTGGTGGCGCTGGCCGTGGCCGCCGTGCTGCCCTCCGCCGTGCTCGTGGGCCTGGCCGTCACCGGCGCGCGCACGCCCACCGCCTGGCTGGCCGCCGGCTCCGTGCTCCTGGTGGGCCTGGTCGTGGCCCGCATCTGGGACCTGCTGCAGCAGGTGCGCAGCCAGGCGGTGCAGCTGGCCGCGCTGGCGCGCACCGACCCCCTGACCGGCGCCGCCAACCGCCGCACCTGGGACCACGAGCTCTCCCGCGCCTGCGCCGCCAGCGCCCGCAGCGGCGAGGGCCTGTACGTGGCGCTGCTGGACCTGGACCGCTTCAAGTCCTTCAACGACACCCGCGGGCACCAGGCCGGCGACGAGCTGCTCAAGGCCGCCACCGCCGCCTGGAGCGAGTCCCTGGGCACCGACGGCTTCCTGGCCCGCTGGGGCGGGGAGGAGTTCGCCGTGCTGCTCGGCTCCGCCGACGAGGCCGGCACCCTGCGCCGCGTCGACGCGCTGCGCGCGGTGGTCCCGCACGGGCAGACGTGCTCGGTGGGCCTGGCCCGCTGGGACGGCGCCGAGGAGCCCGCCGCGGTGCTGCGCCGCGCCGACGAGGCGCTGTACGCGGCCAAGACCGGCGGGCGCGACCGGCTCGTCACCGCGCCCGAGCTGCACCCGCGCCCGGCGCAGCCCGCCGCCGGCCCCGCACCGCGGGGGAGCGGGGCGGCCCGGTGAGCCGCCCGCGGCGCCTGCGCGCCGCCGCGGGCGCCGTCGTGGCGTCCGTGGTGCTGTGCCTGCCGGTGATGCTGCTGCTGCCGCCGGGCTCCGGCCTGGTCAACGCCGTCTACGTGGTGCCGGTGGCCCTGGCCGTCGCGCTGATGGCCGTCGCGGTGCGGCGCGTGCCGGCCGAGCGGCGCCGCCCGTGGCGCTGGCTGCTGGCCGCGCAGGTGACCTACCTCGCCGGGGAGGTCCTGTACGCGGTCGCGGACCTGGCCGGCGTCACCTCCTGGCCGACGCCCGCCGACGCGCTGCACCTGGCCGCGTACGTGCCGGTGACCGTGGGGGTGCTGGCGCTCAACCGCCAGCGCGGCGGTCGCGGGCACCGCGGCGGCCTGCTGGACGCCTCCATCGTCACCCTCAGCGCCGCCGTCCTCTTCGGCGTGTTCGTCGTGCTGCCGGTCGCCACCGACAGCACCCAGCCGGCGCTGGCCCGGCTGGTGAGCACCGTCTACCCGCTGGCCGACGTGCTGTGGGTGTACCTGCTGGCCCGCATGGTCACCGGCCCCGGCGCGCGCACCACCGCGTTCTGGCTGCTGGTCGCCGCCGGGGGCCTGCTGCTCACCGCCGACGTCGGCCTGACGTTCTTCCAGCACCTCACCGGAGGGCTGGGGACGCCGGTGTGGATGAACGTGCTGTGGCAGGCGTGCTACGTGCTGTACGCGCTCGCCGCGTGCTCGGAGTCGGCGCCGCGCCTGAGCGAGAAGAAGCCCGCCGACGGCGCCGCGGGCGGCCTGACCGTGCCGCGCCTGCTCGTGCTGGCCGTGGCCGCCGTGCTGCCCTCGGCCGTGCTGGTGTGGTCCTCGGCCACCGGGCGCGCCACGCCCGAGGTGTGGCTGGGCACCGGCTCGGTGCTGCTGGTCTCGCTGGTCGTGGTGCGCGTGTGGGACCTGCTGCAGCAGGTGCGCAGCCAGGCGGTGCAGCTGGCCGCGCTGGCGCGCACCGACCCCCTGACCGGCGCCGCCAACCGCCGCACCTGGGACCACGAGCTCTCCCGCGCCTGCGCCAGCGCGCAGCGCGGGGGCACGTCCTTCCTCGTCGCCCTGCTGGACCTGGACCGCTTCAAGGCCTTCAACGACAGCCGCGGGCACCAGGCCGGCGACGAGCTGCTGGTGTCGGCCACCGCGGCGTGGACGCGCGCCCTGGGCGCGCGGGGCACCCTGGCCCGCTGGGGCGGGGAGGAGTTCGCCGTGCTGCTGCCGTGGGGGCCCCGCGGGGGGGCCCCGGCCCTGGCGGGGGGCGCGGCCCGGCGGGCGGGGGTCCCCCTGGGGCCGTTCTTCTGGGGGGGCGGGGCGGGGTGGGTCGGGGGC
>NZ_JBJLSG010000194.1:0-8129 GCF_050871925.1 Kineococcus gurbantunggutensis | reverse complement strand
GAAGGCCCCGGGCGAGCGCCCGGGGCCTTCGTCGTGCTGTCGCAGGGGGTGCGGCGTCAGCCGCGCGAGGTCTGCGCCGTGGAGATCGAGGGGCTCTGCTGCTGCTCCTCGATGGAGGCGTGCTCTTGGCTGCCGATCTCCGTGTGGTGCTCGTGGTGCGCGGCCGCCAGCTCGATGGGCGTCACCGGCTCGACCCGGTCCTCGAAGAAGAACTTCGACAGCCGGCGCTGCACCTTGCCGTACAGGCTGCTGGGGTTGCCGGCGTCGACGCGGTCCTCGATCTCCATCGGGCGGTGCACGTCGTGCTGCACGAGGACCCAGCGCTCCGTGTCGGTCAGGGGAGCGTGGACCTCGATGAACTCGCCGTGCGGCAGGCGCACGATGCGGCCCGTCTCGCGGCCGTGCAGGGCCTTCTCGCGGTCCTTGCGCTGCAGCCCGAGGCAGATGCGCTTGGTGATGACGAAGGCCAGCGCCGGCAGGACGAACACCGCCACGCGCAGGGTGCGGGTGATGTCGTTGATCGACAGACCCATCATGTGGGCGATGATGTCGTTGCCGCCGGAGATGAACAGCAGGACGTAGAACGTCAGCGCCATGACGCCCAGGCCCGTGCGGGTCGGGGCGTTGCGCGGGCGGTCCAGCAGGTGGTGCTCGCGGCGGTCACCGGTCGCGGCCTGCTCGATCCACGGGTACAGCGACCCGGCGGCCATCACGAACAGGATCGTCACCGTCGTCGGGATGAAGATGTTCATCGAGAACGTGAAGCCGAACAGGGTGAACTCGAACCAGCCCGGCGTCAGGCGCACCGCGCCGTCCAGCCAGCCCATGTACCAGTCCGGCTGCGAGCCCGCCGTCACCGGCGAGGGGTCGTAGGCGCCGTAGGCCCAGATCGGGTTGATCGAGAACAGCGCCGCGATGAGGGCGATGACGCCGAAGACGATGAAGAAGAAGCCGCCGGCCTTCGCCATGTACACCGGGAAGAGCGGGAAGCCGACGACGTTGTCCTCGGTCCGGCCCGGGCCGGGGTACTGGGTGTGCTTGTGGATCACGACCAGCGCCAGGTGCACCACGATCAGGCCGAGCATGACCGCGGGCAGCAGCAGGATGTGGATCGTGAAGAAGCGCGGGATGAAGTCCTCGCCGGGGAAGGCCCCGCCGAAGAGGAAGTAGCTGATGTAGCTGCCGACCACGGGCACCGCCAGGATGATCGCCTGGGCGATGCGGATGCCGGTGCCGGAGAGCAGGTCGTCGGGCAGCGAGTACCCGGTGAAGCCCTCGAAGACCGCCAGCAGCGCCAGGACCAGGCCGATGACCCAGTTGATCTCGCGGGGCTTGCGGAACGCGCCGGTGAAGAAGACGCGGATCATGTGGACGATGGTCGCGGCCACGAAGATCAGCGCGGCCCAGTGGTGGACCTGGCGGATCAGCAGGCCGCCGCGCACGTCGAAGGAGATGCGCAGCGAGGAGGCGTAGGCCTCGGACACGTGCTGGCCCGCCAGCGGCGCGTACATGCCGGTGTAGGTGGTCTCCGCCGCGCTGGGCTCGTAGAAGAACGTCAGGAACGTCCCCGTGAGCAGCAGGATGACGAAGCTGTAGAGGGTGATCTCCCCGAGCATGAACGACCAGTGGTCGGGGAAGATCTTCCGAGCGAAGCCGTTGACGACCTTGCTCGCGCCGACGCTGTCGTCGGCGAAGTTGCCGACACCGCCGGCGACCTTGTCGATGGTGCTCATCCGCGCTCCCAGAAGCTCGGGCCCACGGCTTCGTGGAAGCCGCTGCGCGCCACGAGGTACCCCTCGTCGTCCACCCGGATGGGCAGCTGGGGGAGGGGCCGCTTGGCGGGGCCGAAGATCACCTTGCAGTCCTGCGTCAGGTCGAACGTCGACTGGTGGCAGGGGCACAGCAGGTGGTGGGTCTGCTGTTCGTAGAGGGCCACGGGGCAGCCCATGTGCGTGCAGATCTTGGAGTAGGCGACGGTGCCGTCCACGCCCCACTCGGCCGACTTGGGGGTCAGCTGGCTCTCGTCGAGGCGCATGATCAGCACCGCGGCCTCGGCCTTCTCGTTGAGGACGTGCTCGGCCTCCTCGATCCCCTCGGGCATCACGTGCACCACGGAGCCGAGCTGGACGTCGGCCGCACGGATGCGCCCGCCCTCGGGGTCCTTGACCAGGTACATGCCCTCGCGCCACATCGTGGTGGAGAGGTCGTTGCCCGGCAGGGGACCGGTGTCGCGGAAGAAGAAGACCGCGGGCAGCGGGAACAGCGCCAGGGCGCCGATCAGCGTGTTGCGGATCAGCGGGCGGCGGCCCAGGCCGGCCTCGGCCGCGCCCTCCTTGAGGATGGCCACCGCCTCCTCGCGCTCGGCGGTCGTGCCGCGCTGGCGGTGGCGGTAGTCGATGCGCTCGTCGTCGGGCATGAGGGTCTTCGCCCAGTGCACCGCGCCGACGCCCAGGGCGAACAGCGAGAAGAACATGCACAGGCCGATGGCCTTCGTCGACGCGCTGATGCGGTCGAAGCTGCCGTCGTACTTGATCCCGATGATCGAGACGATGATGCCGATCGACCCCAGGATCGAGATGATCAGCAGGATCGCGACCTGCCGCTCGGCGCGCTTGGCCGCCTTGGGGTCGACGTCGCCCAGGCGGTGCTTGTGCGGCGGCAGGCCCGGGTTCTCGAAGCGCTCGGGCACGCCGCCCGCGGCGGGCTTCGCCAGGGCCGTGGAGCCCGCTCCGTGCGCTCCGTGCGCCTCGTCGGCGCGCTCGATCTCGCTCATGCTCCCTGCCCGTTCGTGCGGGGCCCGGCCCCGCGCTCGATGTCGCTCATGCTCCCCACCCGTTCCCGCGAGGGCTCGACGTGCCTCACGAGGACTTCATCCCCAGCCACACCGAGCAGCCGATGAGCAGGCCGATGCCCGCGATCCAGGCGAACAGGCCCTCGCTCACCGGGCCGACCGAGCCGAGGGTCAGCCCGCCCGGGTCCGGGCGCTTCTCCTCCTGGGTCAGCCAGGCGATGATCGCGGTCTTGTCCTCGGGGCTGATGGTGTTGTTGTTGAAGACCGGCATGGACTGCGGGCCGGTCACCATCGCCTCGTAGATGTGCTTGCCCGACACGCCCGTCAGGTCCGGCGCGTACTTGCCGGCCGTCAGCGCGCCGCCCTTGCCGGCGAAGTTGTGGCACATGGCGCAGTTGGTGCGGAAGATCGACGCGCCGCGGGCCAGCTGCTCGTCGCTGACGCCGGAGACGTCGAGGACCTCGTCGGTCGGGATGGCCGGCCCCGGCGCCAGGGAGGCGATGTAGGCGGCCATCTGGTCGATCTGCCCCTGCGAGAAGCGGATCTTGTCCACCTCCGGCGCCTGGGCGGCGGACTGCGCCAGCGGCATGCGGCCCGTGCCGACCTGGAAGTCGACGGAGGCGGCGCCCACGCCGATGAGGGAGGGGCCGGCGCCGCTGCCGTCCACCACGTTGCCGCCCTGGGCGTCGAGCCCGTGGCAGGTCGCGCAGTTGGCGAGGAACAGCTTCTTGCCGGCCTCGATGTCGTCGGCGGTCGCCGTCGCCGTCGAGGCCTCCGCCGGGCGGGGTGCCAGCGCGGCGTAGAGGCCGCCGACGAGGAGGAGCGCCAACGCGATCAGCACGACGACGGCCAGCGGGTGGCGCCGTCGGGCGCTGAGTGCGGTGAGGGTCCTGGTCACGGTCGTGGTGCTCGCTTCCGTCGGTGCTTTCGCGTGCGGTGGGGGATCGGCTGCTGGATCACTGGAGGATGTAGATGACCGTGAACAGGCCGATCCACACCACGTCGACGAAGTGCCAGTAGTAGGAGACGACGATCGCGCTCGTGGCCTCCTGGTGGCCGAAGCGCTTCGCGGCGAACGAGCGGGCGATGACCATCAGGAAGGCCACCAGCCCGCCCAGGACGTGGATGCCGTGGAAGCCGGTGGTCAGGATGAACACCGAGCCGTAGGCGTTGGACGCGATGGTCATGCCCTCGACGGCCAGCTCCGCGTACTCGTAGACCTGGCCGGCGACGAAGATCGCGCCGAAGACGTACGTGAGGACGAACCACTCCTGCATGCCCCAGGTCCCGACCTGCCACAGCCGGCCGCGGCGGCGCGGCTGGAAGCGCTCGGCGGCGAAGACGCCGAACTGGCACCAGAACGACGAGATCACCAGGATCGTCGTGTTCACGCTCGAGAACGGGACGTTGAGCATCTCGGGGCCGGTCTCCCACAGCGGAGCGGCCACCGAGCGGATCGTGAAGTACATGGCGAACAGGCCGGCGAAGAACATGAGCTCGCTCGCGAGCCACACGATCACGCCCACCGAGACCATGTTCGGCCGGTTCACCGAGCCGTGCGCGGGACTCGGGGTACTGCTCTGGACAGCCTGTGCACTCGCCACGTCAGCCATCATGCCCCACCCCCGCGCGCTCCCGCCGCCCGGCCCACCGACATCGTGTCGTAGATCTCGCGCTGGTCCGTCCGGGTGGCGTTCCCGCCGCCGTGCGCGGACCTCGTGCAGACCCCGTGAGCGCCCCGCGCGGACGGGCCCGGGCGCGCCCCCGGCAGCGCACCGGGCAGCACCCCCGGGTGCGGCGCGGCGGCCCCCGCCGCGCCGGTCAGTAGGGTGCGCTCGCACCCGACCGAACCGCCGCACCCACCGGGGACCCCATGACCCTCCCGCAGGCCAGCGCCCCCTCCGGCGCACCCACCCCCACCGGGACCCCGGGCGCGCCGACCTGGCCGCGCCTGCTGGGCGAGCTCGTCGCCGGCCGGGACCTCACCGCCGCCGACACCGCGTGGGCGATGGAGCGCGTCATGCGCGGCGAGGCGGGCGACGTGGCGCTGGCGGGCTTCCTCGTCGCGCTGCGCGCCAAGGGCGAGACCAGCGCGGAGCTGTCCGGCCTGGCCGACGCCATGCTCGCGCACGCGGTGCCCCTGGAGGTGCCCGGTCCCACCGTCGACCTCGTCGGCACCGGCGGCGACCAGGCGCACACCGTCAACATCTCCACGATGGCCGCGCTCGTGCTGGCCGGCGCCGGGCACCGCGTCGTCAAGCACGGCAACCGGGCCTCGTCCTCCTCCTCCGGCTCCGCCGACGTCCTGGAGGCCCTCGGGGTGCGCCTGGACGCCGCGCCGGAGCGCGTGGCGCGCCTGGCGGCCGAGGTGGGCATCACCTTCTGCTTCGCGCAGGTCTTCCACCCCGCCATGCGCCACGCCGCCGCCGCCCGCCGCGGCCTGGGGGTGCCCACCGCCTTCAACGTCCTGGGCCCGCTGACCAACCCCGCCCGCCCCGGCGCCACCGCCATCGGCGTGGCCGACCGGCGCCTGGCCCCGCTGGTGGCCGGCGTCCTGGCCGGGCGCGGCACCGCCGCGCTCGTCTTCCGCGGCGACGACGGCCTCGACGAGCTCACCACCACCGGGCCCGCGCGCGTGTGGGTCGTCGCCGGCGGCGAGGTCGCCGAGGCGGCCCTGGACGCGCGCGCCCAGCTCGGCATGGCGCCGGCGACCCTGGCGGACCTGCGCGGCGCCGACGCCGCCCACAACGCCGGCGTGGCCCGCCGCCTGCTCGACGGCGAGCGCGGGCCGGTGCGCGACGCGGTGCTGCTCAACGCCGCGGCCGCCGCGGTGGCCGCCGGGGTCCTCGCGACCGGCGCGGCCGGCGCGCGCGAGGTCGCCGCCGCGCTGCCCGAGCACCTGGCCGCCGCGCTGGGCCCCGCCGAGCGCGCGCTGGACTCCGGCGCCGCGGCCGGCGTGCTGGAGCGCTGGGTGCGCGCCAGCGCCGCCTGAGCGGGCGCGCGGCCCCGGTGCTCGACCCCGGGGCCGCGCCCCTCACTCCAGGCCGAGGGAGAAGGCGCTCTCCAGGTCGTGGCGCGAGTACGCCCGGAAGGCGATGTTCGTGGTCGTGCCCGTGATGCCCTCCACGCGGCTGATCCCGCCGGCGATGACGTCGGCGAGCTCCTCGTGGCGGCGCACCCGCACCATGGCGACGAGGTCGACCTCGCCGGTGACGGAGTACACCTCCGAGACGCCGTCCAGGTCGGCCAGCGCCTGGGCGATCTCCGGGATGCGCCGGCCGTCGGTGCGCACGTTGACGATGGCGGTGATCACCTCGGCAGCCTAGGGGGCCGTGCCCGACGTGCCCAGCCGGTGGCGCGCCCAGCCGGCCCCGCGCACCGGCAGCGCCCACGGCGGCGCGCCGGGGTCCAGCGAGACCAGCCGCACCCCCGGCTGCTCCAGCCACGTCAGCAGCGCGTCGGTCTCCTCCACCAGCAGCCCCGGCCGGCCCGGCCCGGGCGGGGCCACCACCTCGCCGGTCGCGCGCAGCGCCTCCACGTGCGGCACCGGGTCGGCCCCGCGCGGGGTCACGGTCGTGCCCGCCAGGCGCCCGTGGCGCACCAGCACCAGCTCCCAGCCGCCGTGCGGCCAGCCCGGCTCCGGCGCGCAGCGGCGCGCGGCCACCAGCTCCGGGGCCTCGGCCACCGGCCGCCGCCGCTGGGCGCGCTCGGCGGTGCGCAGCAGCGCGTCCAGCCGGTCGCGCGCCTGCGCGGCCTCCTCGTAGCGCTCCTGCCCCGCCAGCGCCGCCATCCGCCGCCGCCCCGCCTCCAGGGCCGCGCCCGCGTCCCCGCGCAGCGAGGCGCGCGCCTGCTCCACCACCAGCCCGTACGAGGCCGCGTCCTGCCCGCCGCGCTGCGGGCCCAGGCAGGGGGCGCCGCAGCGGCCCAGCTCGGCGAGCACGCAGGCGCCCGGCCCGTCCGCGCGCGGCACCCGCGGGATGCGCCGCGTGCAGCGCCGCAGCGGGTGCGCGTCGTGCAGCGCGGCCACCGCCAGCTCCGCCGTGCGCGCCGAGCGGAACGGGCCCAGGTACTCCGCGCCGTCGGCGGCGTCCTCGCGCACCTGCTTCACCAGCGACAGCCGCGGCCACGCCTCGGCGGTCAGCTTCACCCACGTCGCGCGCTCCGGGTCGCGCGAGCGGCGGTTGTACGGCGGGTCGTGCTCGGCGATCAGGCGCAGCTCGCGCACCCGCGCCTCCAGCGGCGTGGCGCACACCACGGGCACCACCTCCGCGGCCGCGGAGACCATCTCCGTCATCCGCGCGCGGGTCTCCGAGGCGGTGAAGTACTGCGCCACCCGCCGGCGCACGTCCACCGACGTGCCCACGTACAGCACCCGCCCGCGCCCGTCGCGGAACAGGTACACGCCCGGCGACGACGGCAGCCCCAGCGCCAGGTGCTTCTTCGCGCGCCGCGCCGGCGGGGTCGCGGCGGTGAAGTCCTTCAGGTCCTCCAGCGTGCGCACGCCCCGGTTGCCCAGCCGGCCCAGCAGCGCGTGCAGCACGTCCACGGTGGCGCGCGCGTCGTGCAGCGCCCGGTGGTCCGGCGTCGCGCCGGCCCTCAGCACCCGCGCCAGGGTGCCCAGCTTGTGGTCGCGGGCCTCGTCGCGGCCCACCAGGCGCCGGGCCAGCGCGAGGGTGTCGACGACCTCGTGCCGCGGCTCCTCCAGCCCCGCCCGCCGGCACGCGCCCGCCAGGAACGCCGTGTCGTAGCGGGCGTTGTGCGCCACCAGCACCGCGCCGCGGGCGAACTCCAGGAAGGCCGGCAGCACCGCGGCCGCCGACGGGGCGCCGGCCACCATCGCCGGGGTGATGCCCGTGAGGACCTGCACGGCCGGCGGGATGGGGGAGTCCGGGCGCACCAGCGTCTGGAACTCGCCGAGCACCTCCCCGCCGCGCACCTTCACCGCGCCGATCTCGGTGATCCCGCCCTCCGCGGGCGCACCGCCGGTGGTCTCCAGGTCCACGACCACGAAGGCCACCTCCGCCAGCGGCCGCCCCAGGTCGTCGAAGCTGGCCTGCCGGTGCTCCGGGGACGGCGGGGACGCGCTGCGCACGGGCGGAACGGTGCCACCCCGCGCCGACACCGCGGCCGCGGCGCGCCGCGGGGCCCTCGAACCGGCGTTCGAGCCGGCCCGCCGACGC
Source organism: Kineococcus gurbantunggutensis (assembly GCF_050871925.1). Lineage (NCBI taxonomy): Bacteria > Bacillati > Actinomycetota > Actinomycetes > Kineosporiales > Kineosporiaceae > Kineococcus > Kineococcus gurbantunggutensis. Next base: position 158 of record NZ_JBJLSG010000194.1, on the reverse strand, counting down.
CCCGGGGGCCGACGCCGCGGAGGTCGTCGCCGCGGGTGCCGCCGCGCCGGGTGCGACGATGCGCCCGTGGTCCTCGGGCGGGCGGTGCGGCGGCGCGCGCTGCTCCTGGGCGCCGCGGGCGCCGCCGCCGGGCCGGCCGGCGGGTGCGGCGGGCCGGC
>NZ_JBJLSG010000193.1:0-8161 GCF_050871925.1 Kineococcus gurbantunggutensis | reverse complement strand
GCCCCCCCGCGGGGCCCGCCGCCACCCCGACGTGAGCACCCTCACGTGACGGAAAACTCCTTTCCGTGACGAATCGACTACCGAGAGGCACACTGGAGGTCCGCGCCGTCGGCGCGGGCAGCTCCGTGCAACAGCTCGCGGAGGGGGGACCGTCCGTCGAGGAGGCCGCGTGGGCCAGCCACCGCACCAGCACGCCCGGGAGGGCGACGCGGACCCGGGGGCACCCGTGGACCCGGGGGCGGCCGCGGACCCCGCGGCGCCCGAGGTGCAGCGCCTGCTCGACCTGGCGCGCACCCACCTGGGCACCGAGATCGCGTGGGTGTCGCTCTTCTCCGAGGGGCGCCAGCTCATCAGCACCCTCAGCGGCGACGGCGCGGCGATGCGCGTGGAGCAGGGCCACGCCCCGCCGCTGCAGGAGTCGTTCTGCGTGCGGGTGCTCGCCGGCAACCTGCCCGCGGTCGTCCCCGACGCCCGCCGCGACCCGCGCACCCGCGACCTGGCCGTCACCGCCCAGCTCGGCATCGGCTCCTACGCCGGCGCGCCCCTGCACGACGAGCACGGGCGCCCGGTGGGGATGCTCTGCTGCCTCAGCCGCGGGGCCGACCCGCTCCTGGACGAGCGGGCCCCGCGCTACCTGGCGATGGTCGCCGACCTCATCGCCGACCACCTGGCCAGCCCGCTGGCGCGCGAGCGCCGCGCGCTGCAGCAGACCCGCGGCCGGGTGCAGCGGCTGCTGGAGCGGCGCGACCTGCGGGTGCTCTTCCAGCCGGTGCTGCGCCTGGGCGACCACGGCGTCGTCGCGCACGAGGCCCTGGCCCGCTTCGGCGGGGAGGACTTCCCCTCCCCGGACCTGGCCTTCGCCGCCGCCGGGCGCGCCGGGCTGGGGGTGCAGCTGGAGCTGCTGGCCGCCCGCACCGCCCTGGAGCAGCTCGAGCGGGTGCCGGCGGGCACCGCGCTGAACATCAACCTGTCCGCGGAGGCGCTCGGCGACGAGGAGGTGCAGGGCGTGCTGCTGCAGCACGCGCGCCGCGCCGCCCGCACGGGCCGCTCGATCACGGCGGAGATCACCGAGCACGTGCAGGTCACCGACTACCCGGCCCTGGTGGAGGCGGTGCGGCGGGTGCGCGTCGGCGGGGTGCGCATCGCCGTCGACGACGCCGGTGCCGGCTACGCCAGCTTCCGGCACATCCTGCAGCTGCACCCGGACACGATCAAGGTCGACGTCAGCCTCGTGCGCGACGTCGACGTGGACCCGGTGCGCCAGGCGCTGACGCGCTCCCTGGTGGACTTCGCCGCCGACGTGGGCGCCTCCCTGGTGGCCGAGGGCGTGGAGCAGCCCGGCGAGTCCGCGGCGCTGCGGCGCCTGGGCGTGGGCCTGGCGCAGGGCTTCCTGTTCGGCCGGCCCGCCCCGGCGCCGCGGCCGGGGACGGGCGCGGCGCCGGGGGTGGTGGACCTGGCCGAGCCGGCGGTGGTGCTGGGCGAGCGCCGCGCCGGCCGGGCCGCCGGGTTCAGCGGGGCGGCTGCGCATCCCCGCGAGCGGCGCGCTGGGCGGCCGTGAGGCGCTGGAACCAGCGGTAGCTGTCCTTGGGGGTGCGCACCTGGGTGTCGTAGTCGACGTGCACGATCCCGAAGCGCTGGTCGTACCCGAAGGCCCACTCGAAGTTGTCCATGAGGGACCACACGTAGTACCCGCGCACGTCGGCGCCCTTGGCGACCTGCTCGGCCAGGCCCGCCAGGTGCCCGGCGAGGTACTCCACGCGGTCGGTGTCGTGCACGACGCCGTCCTCGCCGACGACGTCGGCCTCCGCGGAGCCGTTCTCGGTGATCCACACCGGCGGGCAGTGCGGGTAGCGGTCGAAGACGTCGGCGACCAGGCGGCCCAGCGAGGGCGGGTCCACGGGCCAGCCCATCGTGGTGTGCCGCAGCTCGGGGCGCTCCACCTGGCGCACGCCGACGTCCATGGCGGTGCGCTCGGCGGGGTCGGGCTCCTCGTGCGGGGCGTCGGCGACCACGGCGGGCGTGTAGTAGTTGATGCCCAGGAAGTCGATCGGGGCGCCGATGACCTCCAGGTCGCCCTCGCGCCGGTAGGAGCCGTCGGCCATCTCGCCCCACGTCTCGCGCTCGGAGTCCGGGTAGCGCCCGGCCAGCAGCGGCTCGGTCCACACCAGGTTGTGCTGGGTCAGCGCCCGCAGCGCCGCGCCCCGGTCGGCCTCGGAGTCGGTGGCGGGGGTGACGAGGTCGAGGTTGAGGGTGATGCCGACCTCGCGCACCCCGGCCTCGCGCAGCTGCGCGACGGCCAGGCCGTGCCCGAGCAGCAGGTGGTGGGCGGCGGCCAGGGCGGGGGTGCCCTCCTTGGCGCCGGGGGCGTGGTGGCCGTTGGCGTAGCCCAGGAACGCCGAGCACCAGGGCTCGTTGAGGGTGATCCAGCGGCCGACGCGGTCGCCGAGGGCGTCGGCGACGAGGCGGGAGTACTCCGCGAAGCGGTGCGCGGTGTCGCGGGTGCGCCAGCCGCCGTCGTCCTCCAGCTCCTGCGGCAGGTCCCAGTGGTACAGGGTGACGGCCGGGTCGATGCCCCTGCCCAGCAGCTCGTCGACGAGGCGGTCGTAGAACGCCAGGCCGGCGGGGTTGACCGGGCCGCGCCCGCCCGGCTGCACGCGCGGCCAGGCCACGGAGAAGCGGTAGGAGTCCACCCCGAGGTCGGCCAGCAGGGCGACGTCGTCGCGGTAGCGGTGGTAGTGGTCGCAGGCGACGTCGCCGGTGGCGCCGTGCAGGGTCTTGCCGGGGGTGCGGCTGAAGGTGTCCCAGATGGAGGGGGTGCGGCCGTCCTCGGCGACGGCGCCCTCGATCTGGTAGCTGGCGGTCGCGGCGCCGAGCACGAAGCCCGGGGGGAACGTCGGCAGCTCGGGGGTGGTCACGGGTCCTCCTGGGGCGTTCGGGGTGGGGCGGTCGCTCGCGAGCATCGCCGACCGCGGCGCGCGGGGCGCGTCGGCGCGCCGACACCGTCGAAGCGGTTCGACGCGCCGACCCGGCCGAGGCCAGGCGTCCGCCCCGCGCCGGTCGAGGAACCGCCGGGACGGGGCGGTGCCCCGACCGCGATGCTCGCCCGGCCCCGGTGCGCCACGGGGCGATACCGTCGCGGCATGGCGATGACGCTGGAGCAGCTGCGCGGCTTCGTGGCGGTGGCCGAGGAGCTGCACTTCGGGCGGGCCGCGGAGCGGCTGCGGATGACGCAGCCGCCGCTGAGCCGGCAGGTGCAGAAGCTGGAGCGCGCGGTGGGCGCGCAGCTGCTGGAGCGCGACAACCGCCGGGTGGTGCTCACCGCGGCCGGGGCGGCGTTCCTGCAGGACGCGCGCCGGCTGCTGGCGCTGGCCGAGGCCGCGCCGGTGACGGCGCAGCGGATCTCCTCGGGCAGCCGCGGCGCGGTGCGCATCGGGTTCACCGCGGCCTCCACGTACGGCACGCTCGGCGCGCTGCTCAACGCGCTGGGGCGTGAGCTGCCCGAGGTGGACCTGGAGCTGCGCGAGCTGGTCACGCGCTCGCAGGTGGAGGCGCTGCGGCACGACGAGCTGGACCTGGGTCTGGCCCGCCCGCCGTTCGAGACGGCCGAGTTCGCCTCGCGCTGCCTGCACCGCGAGGCGATGCTCGTCGCGCTGCCCCCCGGGCACCGCCTGACCTCGCTGCGCCGGCCCGTGGGCGCGCGGGACCTGGCCGACGAGCCGGTGGTGATGCACTCCTCCACCCGGGCGCGCTACTTCTACGACCTCGTCGTCTCCTCGGTGCCCGTGGTGCACGGCAACGTCGTGCACACCGTGGACCAGGTCCTGACGATGCTGTGGCTGGTGCAGGCCGGACGCGGCCTGGCGTTCGTGCCGGCCTCGGCGGCGCGCCTGGGCATCGCCGGCGTGGAGTACGTGCCGCTGGCCACCGCCGAGCCGGAACCGGTGGAGCTGCACCTGCTGTGGTCGCGCTCCTCGCGCAACCCCGCGCTGCGCCGGGTGCTGGACGTCCTCGACCGGGAGACCGTCGCCCCGTGATGCCCGGCGGGCATGGCGCGATGCGACAACGGTCCTGTACGCGCATCGAGGCCGGTTCGTACGGTGGGCGGGCCGTCGACCGAGCAGGTCGACCCCCCGACGCCTGAGCGGACCCCGCGCACCGACCGACCCGAGGACGTGTCCCCATGCCGCAGCTCGAGCCCGCAGACCTCGCCGCCCGCCTGGGGTCGGGCCTGCTGTCCTTCCCCGTGACCCACTTCGACGACGAGCTGCGCTTCGACGAGGCCCGCTACCGCGAGCACCTGGACTGGCAGGCCTCCTTCGGCGTGGCCGGGCTGTTCGCCGGCGGCGGCACCGGCGAGGGGTTCTCGCTGACCTCCGCCGAGCACGACCGCGTCGTGCGCGCGGCCGTGGAGGAGGTCGGCGGGCGGGTGCCGGTGGTGGCCGCCGCCACCGGCGGCACCGCGCAGGCCGTGGAGCAGGTGCGCGCCGCCGAGGCCGCCGGCGCCGACGGGGTCCTGCTGCTGCCCCCCTACCTCACCGAGGCCAGCCAGGCCGGGCTCGTCGAGCACGTCACCGCCGTGTGCGCCGCCACGAACCTCGGCGTCATCGCCTACAGCCGCGCCAACGCCGTGCTCGAGGACGTCACCGTCGAGCAGGTCGCCGACCGCAACCCCAACCTGATCGGCCTCAAGGACGGCGTGGGGAACATCGAGCGGATGACGCGCACCTACGCGCGCCTGGGCGAGCGCCTGCTCTACGTCGGCGGCCTGCCCACCGCCGAGACGTTCGCGCTGCCGCTGCTGCAGCTCGGGGTGACCACCTACTCCTCGGCGATGTACAACTTCGTGCCGGAGTTCGCGCTGGAGTTCTTCGCCGCCGTGCGCGCGCAGGACCGCGTCAAGGTGTACGGGATGCTCAACGACTTCGTCATCCCGTACCTGGACATCCGCGACCGGCAGAAGGGCTATGCCGTCTCCATCGTCAAGGCCGGGCTGACCGCCGTGGGCCGCGACGGCGGCCGGGTGCGCCCGCCGCTGACCGACCTGCGCCCCTCCGAGCTCGCCGAGCTGACCGCGCTCGTCGAGAAGGTGCGCCAGCGGTGAGCGCGGGCACGCTGGACGCGGGGACGGGCGCGGGGACGGCGGGCGCGGCGGGGGCGGGGACGGTGCTGCCCGCGCGCACCCCCACCGTCGCCTCCGTGGAGGTGGTGCCGGTGGCCGGGCACGACAGCGCGCTGCTGAACCTCTCCGGCGCCCACGCCCCGTACTTCACCCGCACCATCGCCATCGTCACCGACAGCTCCGGCGCCACCGGCCTGGGCGAGGTCCCCGGCGGCGAGGCGATCCGCCGCACGGTCGAGGAGGCCGGCGAGCTGCTGGTCGGTGAGCCGATCGCCCGCTACGCGCAGCTCCTGGCGCGCGTGCAGCGCACCTTCGCCGACCGCGACGCCACCGGCCGCGGCCTGCAGACCTTCGACCTGCGCACCACCGTGCACGCCGTCACCGCCCTGGAGTCCGCGCTGCTGGACCTGCTCGGTCAGCACCTGGGCGTGCCGGTGGCCGAGCTGCTCGGCGAGGGCCAGCAGCGCGATTCCGTGCCGGTGCTGGGCTACCTGTTCTACGTCGCCGACGCGGAGGCGACCGGCCTGCCGTACGTGCGCGAGGCGGACCCCGCCGACGACTGGGAGCGGCTGCGCCGCCAGCCCGCCCTGACCCCCGCGGCCGTCGTCGCCCTGGCCGAGGCCGCGCAGCAGCGCTACGGCTTCAGCGACTTCAAGCTCAAGGGCGGGGTGTTCCCCGGCGAGCAGGAGGCCGAGGCCGTGCGCGCCCTGGCCGCCCGCTTCCCCGGCGCGCGCGTCACCCTGGACCCCAACGGCGCCTGGCCGCTGGAGCAGGCCGTGGCCCTGGGCCGCGAGCTGCGCGACGTCCTGGCCTACGCCGAGGACCCCTGCGGCGCCGAGGGCGCGTACTCCGGGCGCGAGACGATGGCGGAGTTCCGCCGCCGCACCGGCCTGCCCACCGCCACCAACATGATCGCCACCGACTGGCGGCAGATGGCGCACGCGGTGCGCGCGAACGCCGTGGACATCCCGCTGGCCGACCCGCACTTCTGGACGATGCGCGGCTCGGTGCGGGTGGCGCAGCTGTGCGAGGACTTCGGCCTGACGTGGGGCTCGCACTCCAACAACCACTTCGACGTCTCCCTGGCGATGTTCACCCACGTCGGCGCCGCCGCCCCGGGGTCGATCACCGCCCTGGACACGCACTGGGTCTGGCAGGACGGCCAGGGGCTGACCACCGAGCCGCTGCGCATCTCCGGCGGCGCGGTGCAGGTGCCGCGGCGCCCCGGCCTGGGCGTGGAGCTGGACCGCGAGGCCCTGCGGGCCGCGCACGAGCTGCACCGCGAGCACGGCCTGGGCGCCCGCGACGACGCCACCGCCATGCGCACCCTGGTGCCGGGGTGGACGTTCGACCCCAAGCGGCCCGCGCTGCAGCGCTGACCGAGACGCACCACCGAGGAGGAACCCCGTGACCGACGTCGTCAGCACCGACCCCCGCACCGGAGCGGCCGTGGAGGCCGTCGCCCCCGAGACGACCACGGCGGAGGTCGCCGCCCTGTGCGAGGCGGCGCTGGCCGCCGCCCCTGCCCTGGAGGCGATGGGCCGCGAGCGCCGCGCCGCCCTGCTCGACGCCCTCGCCGACGCCCTGGAGGCGCGCCGCGAGGAGGTCGTGGCCCTGGCGGACCGGGAGACCGCCCTGGGCACCACCCGCCTGAACGGCGAGCTCACCCGCACCACCTACCAGCTGCGCCTGTTCGGCGAGGTGCTGCGCGAGGGCTCCTACCTCGAGGCGACCATCGACCACGCCGGGGACACCCCGATGGGCCCGCGCCCGGACCTGCGCCGGATGCTCGTGCCCCTGGGGCCGGTGGCGGTGTTCGGGGCCAGCAACTTCCCGCTGGCGTTCTCCGTGCCCGGCGGCGACACCGCCTCCGCGCTGGCCGCCGGCTGCCCGGTGCTGCTCAAGGCGCACGGCTCGCACGCGGCGACCTCGAAGCTGGTGTTCGAGGTGCTGGCCGCGGCGGCCGCGGGGTTCGGCGCCCCGGAGGGGACCCTGGGCATCGTCTTCGGCCAGCAGGCCGGCGCGGACCTCGTCGCGCACCCGGCGGTGCGCGCGGTGGGGTTCACCGGTTCCGTCACCGGCGGCAAGGCGCTGCTGCGCATCATCGAGTCCCGCCCGGACCCGGTCCCGTTCTTCGGGGAGCTGTCCAGCCTGAACCCCGTCGTGGTCACCCCCGCCGCGGCCGCCGAGCGCGGCGAGCGGATCGGGCGCGAGACGGTGGCCTCCTTCACGCTGGGCGCGGGGCAGTTCTGCACCAAGCCCGGCCTGGTGTTCGTCCCCGCCGGCGCGGAGGGCGACGCGGTCGTGGCGGCGATGAGCGAGGCGGTGAGCGGGTCCCCGGCGCAGGTGCTCCTCAACGAGGGGATCGCGGGCTCCTACGGGCGCACCAGCGCCGAGCTGGCGCAGCTGCCGGGGGTGCGCACGCTGGCCCGCGGCGGGCAGCCCGACGGCGAGGGGGGTTTCACCGCGGTCCCGCTGCTGCTGTCGGCGGACGCGGTGGACCTGCCGGCGGGGGTGACCGAGGAGTGCTTCGGCCCGGTGAGCACCGTGGTGCGCTACGAGGACGAGAAGCAGCTGCTGGCCGCGCTGGAGGAGGTGCCCTCCTCGCTGACGGCGACGGTGCAGCGCGGGACGGGCGAGACGGACCTGCCGGGCACCGTCGCGCAGGCGCTGCGCCCGCTGGCCGGTCGGATCCTCTTCGACGCCTACCCCACCGGGGTGGCGGTCTCCTGGGCGCAGCACCACGGCGGCCCGTGGCCGTCGACGAACTCGCAGCACACCTCGGTGGGCACCAGCGCGATCCGCCGGTTCCTGCGCCCGGTGACCTGGCAGGGCGCCCCCGCCGAGCTGCTGCCGGCGGAGCTGACCGACGGCTTCACCGGCATCCCCCGCCGCGTCGACGGCGTCCTGCACACCCCCGGGTCCTGACCCCTCCCCCACCGCGCTCCCCCTCCCCACCCCCTCCCTGGGGGGGGGGTGGCGGCGGGGCGGCAGGGTAGTGGGCGGCGGCGGGGGGGGGGCGGCGGCGCGCGGGGGGGCCGG
>NZ_JBJLSG010000192.1:0-8205 GCF_050871925.1 Kineococcus gurbantunggutensis | reverse complement strand
GCCGAGGGCCGGTGGAGGGCTGGAGACGGAGCCCTCGTGGCGTCGCCACGCGGCGGGGCGCCCCGCCGGCCGCCGCCCCCCCCCCCCCCCCCCCCCCCCCCTGCCCGCCCCGCCGCTGAGCGACGAGCAGCTCAGCGAGGCCATGCAGTCCCACCACCGCGGGCGCGCCACGTAGCGCCGACGGGCCCGGTCACTTAGAGTCATGTCACGTCCTGAAGCGGGCCGTCAACGTTCAGTAGTCACTGGAGACGCTCGTGATCAGTGCGCCCACGAGGTTCCGGCTCCGCCGCGAGAACGTCGGCCCCGTGGTGGTGGTGCGCTTCCACGGCTTCCTGGGGGCCGCCGGCGCGACGGCGCTGCGCTCGCTCGTCGAGGACGTCCTGCAGCACGAGAGCGCGCCCGTGGTCGTCGACCTCGCCGGCACCACCGACCTGGACTGCCACGCCGTCAGCGCCCTGGAGGCCCTGCACCGGCACGCCCTGCGCCGCGGCCGGTACCTGCGGGTGGCCGCGGTGCCGCCCCGGCTGCGCGGGCTGCTGGACCCCTTCGACCTGCACAGCGCCCTCGGCGGGACCGGCAGCGTCGCGCACGAGTGCCGCGCCGCCGGCGAGGCCGGGGGGGCCGGCGGGGCCGGCGGGGCGCCGCCCGCGGAGGGCGAGCGCGTCTGCGCGTGAGGGCCCCCCGGTTGCGCCCGGCCGGGGCGGGTGGTCCGCTGCCGGGCGTGCGGCGACGGCTCCCCCTCCCGGCGACCCGCGGACCCCGGCGGGAGGGACCCCGGTGGACCTGCCCCTGCTGAGGCGCCGCGCGGCGGTGGCGTGGTGGGCGGGCGCGGACTGGCTGTACGCGGCCCGCTGGGAGCTGCGCAGCCTGCGCCGCGGCACCCCCTCCCCCGAGCACGCCGCCGCCACCGGCGACGCGGTGCCCGTGGTGCTGGTCCCCGGCGTCTTCGAGTCCTGGCGCTTCCTGGAACCGCTGATCGAGGTCCTGCACGGGGCCGGGCACCCCGTGCACGTCGTGACCAGCCTGGGCTTCAACGGCGGGGAGATCCCGCAGGCGGCGCTGGCGGTGCGCCGGCACGTGGACGAGCAGGGCCTGGGGCTCGCCGGCGGGCTGGCGCTGGTCGGGCACAGCAAGGGCGGGCTGATCGGCAAGCAGCTGCTGGTCCAGCACAACGCCGACGGCCGGTTCCGCCAGCTCGTGGCGGTCAACTCCCCCTTCTCCGGCTCCTCCCTGGCCCGCTTCGTGCCGCTGCGGGCCGTGCGCGTCTTCGCCCCGGGCGGGGAGCTGCTGCGCACCCTGAGCGCGGTGCAGGACGTCAACGCCTCCATCACCTCGATCTACAGCCGCGTCGACCCCAACATCCCCGGCTCCAGCCGGCTGGAGGGCGCCCGCAACGTCAGCATCGACACCGTGGGGCACTTCCGGCTGCTGGCCGACCCCCGCCTGGCGCGCGCCGTCCTCTCGGCCCTCGCCGGGCCGGCGCCCGAGCGGCGCGCGGTTGCCGAGGTGCCCGGACCCTGCTGACATTCCGGACGTGAGCACCACCGGTGAGAAGGCGCTGCAGGCGGCGGTGGCGGTGGGGACCACGGCGGGTCCCCGCTCCCCCGGCGACGGCGCGACGGTCCCCGCCCCCGCCACCGGGGCCGCGGACGACCGGCCCACCCCCCAGCAGCCGGTGCACCGCCCCGGCTCCGACGACGCGGTGGCGGCGCGGACGGCGGCGCTGTTCGACGAGCTGGCCGAGGAGGAGGACTCCGGCGAGCGCGCCCGCCTGCAGCAGCGCATCGCCACCCTGAACCTGCCGATGGCGCGCAGCATCGCCCGCCGCTACCGCGGCCGCGGCGAGGACCTGGAGGACCTGGAGCAGGTCGCCGCGGTGGGGCTGATGAAGGCCATCGAGGGCTACGACCGCACCGTGGGCCGGGAGTTCGTCGTCTTCGCCGTGCCCACCGTCTCCGGGCAGATCAAGCGGCACTTCCGCGACCGCAGCTGGAGCATCCGCCCGCCGCGGCGGCTGCAGGAGCTGCGCCCGCGCCTGAGCGCGGCCCGCACCGAGCTGGAGCAGGACCTGGGCCGCTCGCCCACGGTCTCGGAGATCGCCGCCCGCCTCGGGGTGGACGCCGAGGAGGTCGGCGAGTGCATGGCCGCGGCCGAGGACTACCGGCTGCACTCCCTGGACGAGCTGGTCGCCGACGCCGAGGGCTCCAGCCTCAGCGTCCTGGACACCCTGGGCGAGGTGGACGCCGCCCTGGAGACGGTGGTGGACCACGTCACCCTGGCGCCGCTGCTGACCTCGCTGCCCGAGCGCGACGCGCGGCTGCTGACGCTGCGCTTCCAGGAGGGCTGGACGCAGAGCCGCATCGGCGAGGAGCTCGGCGTCAGCCAGATGCAGGTCTCCCGGCTGCTGCAGGCCGTCCTGCGGCGCCTGCGCACCGCGATGGAAGCCGCCTGACGCCACCCCCTGCCCTCGAGCGCCGGCGCCCGCGGGCACCGGGGCTCAGGGGCCGTCGGCCCCCGGCTGGCGCGCGACGTGCGGGGGCACCCGCCGGGGACCGGCCTCGGCGGGGCGGGGGCGGTCCTCGCGGTGCAGGCGCACGGCGACCACGGCGACGTCGTCCTCGGGCCGGGCCGGGAGCATCCGGGCCAGCAGGCGGTCCACGAGGGAGTCCAGGTCGCCGTCCTCGGCGGCCAGCTCCGCCAGGGTGACCCGCAGCCGCTCCAGTCCCTCGTGCAGGGACTGGTCGCGCCGCTCGACGAGGCCGTCGGTGTAGAGCACCACCGTGGCCCCGCGCCGCAGGACGACCTCGTGGTCGGTGCGCGGCTCGTCCGGCAGGACGCCCAGCAGCAGGTCCGCGTGCCCGCCGTCCAGCAGCTCCACCGCGCCGTCGGGGTGCACCACCGCCGCCGGGGGGTGCCCGGCGCTGGACCAGCGCAGCCGCGTCAGCCCCCGCCCGCGCTCCTCGGGCGTCTGCTCCAGGCGCGCGGCGATGGCGGTGGCCGTGGTGGTGATCTGCAGGTTCGCCATCGCCCGGTCGGCCTGGGCCAGCACCCGCGCCGGGGAGTCGTCGCCCAGCGCGCCCAGGGTGCGCACGACGGTGCGCACCTGGCTCATCGCGGCGGCGGCCTGGGTGTCGTGGCCGATGACGTCGCCGATGACCAGCACGGTGGCCCCGTCGGGCTGCACGAACGCGTCGTACCAGTCCCCGCCGACCTGGGCGGCCTCGGCGGCCGGGGCGTAGCGCACCACGATCTGCCCGTGGTCCGGCTCGGGCGGGTCCGAGAGCAGGGAGCGCTGCAGGCCCTCGGCCAGGTCGCGCTGCTGGCGGTACAGCCGGGCGGAGTCCAGCGCCAGGCCCGCGCGCGCGGCGACCTCGGTGGCGGTGGCCAGCACCTCGGTGCTCAGCGGCGCCCGCTCGGCCCCGGCGAAGACGGTGATCAGGCCGACGGTGCGCCCGCGCCCGCGCAGCGGCAGGATCACCGCCGAGCTGGGCGCCAGGCGCGCCAGGACCCCGCGCACCCGCCCGTCCGGGTCCAGGACGCCGGTGATGGCGCGGGTGGCGTCGTTGATGACGACGGGGGTGCTGCGCGACAGGGCCCGCCACAGGTACGCGGTGTCGGTCAGCTCGGACAGCCGGTGGTCGGCGTAGTCCTCGACCAGGGGGCGCAGCTCCTCCCGGTGGTGCCAGCGGCCCACGTCGCGCAGGCCCCGGCGCAGCTCGCCCGTGCGGCCGGCGGCGACGCGGTCGCGGGCGCTGGCCGGGGTGCTGGCGGAGGTGTCGTCGTCGACGAGGGTGACCACGCACCAGTCGCCCAGCGCGGGCACGACGAGCTGGGCCAGGCGGGCCACGGCCTCCTCGGCCTCCAGCGTGCCGGTCAGCTCGGCGGTCACCGCGGCCAGCAGCTGCGCGCGCGCGGCGGCGTTCTCGGCGACCTGCTGGGCGCGCCTGCGGGCGGTGATGTCGAGGAAGTACAGCGCCAGCCCCTCGTCCTCGGGCACGGCGCGCACCTCCACCCACACGTCCAGCGGCTCGGGGTAGTGCGCGTCGAAGACCTCCGGCTGCCCGGTGGCCACCGCGCGGCGGTAGCGCTCCTCGAAGACCGAGCCGACGGTGGCGGGGAAGGCCTCCCACAGGGTGCGCCCGAGCACGTCCGCGCGCCGCTGGCCGCCGATGCGCTCGGCCTCGGCGTTGACGTAGGCGATGCGCCAGTCGGGGTCCAGGACGAGGTAGCCCACCGCCATGGACTCCAGCGCGCCGGCGATGCGCTCGGTGACCCGCCGGTGGGCGCTGACGTCGTGGGCCGCGCCGACCAGGCGCGCCGGCGCGCCGGCGGCGTCGGGCAGGGTGCGCCCACGGCCCTCCAGCCAGCGGGTGGCGCCGCCGGGCAGCAGCACCCGGTAGGCGGAGGCGAACACCCCCGTGCGCACCGCCGCGGCCACGTCGGCGTCCACCCGGTCCCGGTCCTCGGGGTGGATGCGCGCCATCGCCTCGGCGAGGTCCTCGCCGAACTCCTCGCGCCGCACCCCGAACAGGGCGTACATCTGCTCGTCCCACACCAGCGCGCCGGTGGCCAGGTCCAGGTCGAAGGTGCCGATGCCGGCGGCCTGCACCGCCACCTCCAGCAGCGCCTTGTTCGCCCGGTAGTCGCTGCTGAGCGCGGCCAGCTCCAGCTCGGCCGCGGCGGCGGCGGCGACCTGCTGCAGCAGCGCGACGTCGTCCTCGTCCCAGGCGCGCGCGGTCGGCTGGAAGACGCACACCGCGCCGACGACCTGGCCGTCGCCCGCGGTCAGCGGGGCGCCCAGGTAGGAGCCCACCACCCCGCTGCGCACCGGCGGGAGCCCGGCGACGCGCCCGTCGGTGCGGGTGTCGCCGATGGCCACGGGCTCGCCGGAGGCGGCGGTCTGCGTGCACAGCCACTGCGCCAGCGGCTCCTCGCCGCCGCCGTCCTCGCCCCCGTCCCCGCCGCCGTCCCCGCCGCCGTCCGGCTGCGGGCCGGCGGCGCCGACCAGGCTCTGCACGTCGGACAGCAGCGAGATCCGCCCGGAGGTGGCGCCCAGCAGGCGCGCGGCCAGGGAGGCGATGCGGTCCAGGCCGGGCAGGGTGCCGCCGGGCGGGCGCAGCCGGCGCGCCGCGGCCACCCGCGCGGGGTCCGCGGACAGCGCCCGCGCCGCGTCCTGCGCCGCGTCCCGCGGGTGCGCCGCGTCCGGGCCGGCCGAGGGGGACGGCAGCGGGGGCGGGGGACCGGTGGGGGGCCGGTCCGTCGTGGACGGGTTCTGGGGCACGTGCACCTTCCTGACGCCGGGGGTTCCTCTGGCGTCGCGCCAGCCGTCCTGGTGGGTGCCCCATTCTCCCCGACGCGGGCGGTGCCCGGGTCCGCGCGGCGCGTCGGCGCGCAGGCGGGGGCCCTCACCCGGCGGACCTCACCCGGCGGTGGTCAGCCGCCCCTCCAGGTCGTGCGCGCTGCGCGGGGCGGAGAACAGGTAGCCCTGCGCGTGGCGCACGCCCAGGGCGGTCAGGGTCTGCGCCTGCTCGCGCGTCTCCACGCCCTCGGCGACGATGCCGCAGCCCAGCTGCATCCCCAGGCGCACCAGCGAGCGCGCGAGCAGGTCGTCGCGCTCGGAGCGGCCCAGCGCCGCGACGAAGCAGCGGTCGATCTTCACCACGTCGGGCTGGAAGCGCTGCAGGTAGCTGTAGCTGGCGTACCCGGTGCCGAAGTCGTCCAGGGCCAGGGTCACCCCGAGGGAGCGGATGCGCTGCAGGGCGGTGTCGACCTCGGCGCCCGAGCCCGCCAGGGACGTCTCGGTCAGCTCCAGCACCAGCGCCTCGGGCGGCAGGCCGCTGACCAGCAGGGCCTCGGCGACCACGTCGGCCACGTCGGGCTCGCTGAGCTGGCGGCCGGAGACGTTCACCGCCACGTGCAGGTCCGCGGCGGCACCCGCGGCGCCGCCGCGCTCGCGCCACAGCGCCGCCTGGGTGCACGCCAGGGTCAGCACCTGCCGGCCCATGGGGACGACCAGCCCGCTGGCCTCGGCCACCGGCAGGAACGCCGCCGGCGGCAGCAGCCCGCGCTCGGGGTGCTCCCAGCGCACCAGCGCCTCCACGCCGACCCAGCGGCCCGAGGGCAGGTCCACCACCGGCTGGTAGTGCACCGCCATCTGCCCGGCGTCGATGGCCGCGCGCAGCCGGTGGCTCTCGGCGAGCACCTGGTGCGCGCCGAGCCCGGCGGCGGCCTCGGCGCGGCGCAGCTCCAGCAGCTCGGCCACCGCCCCGGCCAGGTCGGCGAGCACCCGCACCGCCGAGGCGTCCAGCTCGCGCGGCTCGCGGTCCATCACGCACAGCGCGCCCAGCGGCAGCCCGTCGCGCCCGACGATCGGCGCGCCGGCGTAGGCGCGCACGTGCTGCGGGCCGGTGACCATGGGCAGGTCGGCGAAGCGGGCGTCGGCGGTGGCGTCGGGCACCGCGATCGCCTCCTCCGCGGCGACCACGTGCGCGCAGAAGGAGTCCTCCCGGGCGGTCTGGCGCACCCCGGGACCCAGGACCGCCTCGGCGCCGGGGGCCGACTTGAACCACTGGCGGTGCTCGTCGACCAGGCTCACCAGCGCCGCCGGGGCCCCCAGGACCCGGGCGGCCGCGGTCGCCAGCGCGTCCAGCGCGGCGTCGGCACCGGTGTCCAGCACCTGGTAGCTGCGCAGCGAGGCCAGCCGCTCGTCCTCGCGCGCGTGCCGCGGTGCTGCGGGCATGGCCGCTCCCCCGTCCCCCCGGTGCCCGGGCCCGCGCGCCCGGTGCGCGACGGGTCCCCCTCCCAGGGGGTCGGCGCCGGCGGCGCAGCGCTGGATCGCCCACCCGGGTGGTGCGCCCGGGCGCCGGGCGTCAGGCGCGGGCGCTCGCGCGCCGGGCCGCCGGGCGCGGTGCCGGCAGCGGGCGCAGGGCGCGCTCGGCCTGCTCGGCGAGCGCCCGCAGGGCGGCGACGTCCTCGTCGGTGAAGGTGCGCGCACGGGTGTCGAAGACGCACACGGCCCCGCGGGGCGAGCCGTCGGCGTGGCGCACGGGCACGCCCGCGTGGCTGACCCACCCGAACTGCCGCACCAGCGGGTTGGCGCGGTAGCGCTCGTCCCGGGCGGTGTCGGCCACCAGGTGGGCCCGCCCGGTGCGCACGGTCTCGGCGCAGAAGGCCCACTGGGTGGGCACCGCCCCCAGCGCGGCCGGCCAGCCGCTCACCCCGTGCTGGCCCAGCAGGAAGGTGCCGCCCTCGGTGACGGCGGTGACGAGCCCGATCGGCGCGCCCAGCCGCCGGGCGGCCTCCGCGGCCAGGTGCTGCAGGGCGTCCTCGGCCCCGGCCGGGAGCACGCCGCGGGGGGCGGCGGTGGTGGACCGCCGCCCGTCGTCCAGCGCCCACGCGTCGCGCAGCCTCACGCTCGACCCCCTCCCCGCCCCGGGTTCCCGGGGACGTAGGAGGGGATCGGTGCCCGGGCGGCGCTCCTGCAGCCCGGCACCGGCGGGACCACCCGCACGGAGCACCGCCGGGCGGGGCCCACGCCGCGACGGGCACCGCAGCAGCGGGTTACGGTGGGAGGACCGGTGGCCGTCGGCCGCCCACCCGCCCCGTGGAGGACAGTGCAGGCCAGCAGTCCCGCCCACCCCTCCACCGGCAGCGGCGCGGTGGAACGGTCCAGCACAGGGCCGGCGGGCGCACCGCAGGAACCCGCCGCCTTCGCCCCCGCCTACGGGGCCGTGGACCTGACCACGTGCGAGAGCGAACCCGTCCACGTGCCCGGCGCGGTGCAGCCGCACGGCGTGCTGCTGGCCGCCGAGCGCGCCGGGCACCGCGTCGTGGTGGCCTCCGCCAACGCCGAGGGGCTGTTCGGCCGGCCGCTGGAGGAGGTCCTGGGCGCGGGGCTGGCGGACCTGCTCGGCGAGGAACCGGCCGGGCGGGTGCGCGCGGCCGACGCCGCGGGCGACCTCGACGAGGTCCTGCACGCGCGCCTGGAGGTGCCCGGCGGGCCCGTGGACGCCGACGTGGTGCTGCACGTCTCCGGCGAGCGGCTGCTCGTGGAGCTCGAACCCCTCGAGGGCGGCGGGGCGCCGGTGTCCTACCGCGCCACCCGGGCGGCGATCGCCCGGCTGGCCGGCAGTTCCGGCACCGACGGGCTGTGCCGGCGCCTGGCGCGCGAGGTGCGGGCCCTGACCGGTTTCGACCGCGTCATGG
>NZ_JBJLSG010000191.1:0-8207 GCF_050871925.1 Kineococcus gurbantunggutensis | reverse complement strand
TGTTGTTCAATAGGTGGGGGGGGGGCGGCGCGAGCCCCCCGGGGGCCTACGCCGCCCCCCCCCCCCCCCCCCCCCCCCCGGGGGGGGGGGGGGCGGCGGTCAACCCCCGTCCGCGCCCTCGTCAGGTCCCTGCCCGCCCGCCGGCGCCTCGGTCGCCGCGCGGTCGCCGCACCTGTGCAGCACCTGTGCCGCACCTCCGGCGCGGGGGGCGGCGCGGGTGCGCGCACGCGCCACGAAGGGTGAGTGCGGCGGCACGGACAGCGGCGGGGTCGGAGGAGTTCCTCACCCTGGGTGCACCCCGGCTGCGCGGACCGTTCCGTCGCTGGGCCGCTCGGGCGGGCGGTGCGGGGAGCGGGCACCCCGCCGCTCCCCCGGGCCGTCCCGGAGCGCGCCGCGGGCGGTCCCGGCAGCGTCCTGCCAGGAGGCGGTCGCGGCCGGGGACGGCGGCGCCGGCGGCGTTAGCTTCTGCCGGCGCCCCCCGACGGGGGGCGGCCCCCTGCTCGCACGAGACGGCCGGAGCGTGGAGATGGACAGCCTGACAGCGCGAGCCCCGGCGACCGGGACGGCCGCCGGCACCCGTGCCGGCGGTGGCACCGGCACCGGCGTCGAGACCGTCGCCGTCGTGGTGTGCACGTACACCGACGCGCGCTGGGACCTGCTGTGCCGGGCCGTGGAGTCCGTGCAGCAGCAGACCCTCGTGCCGCGGCGGCTGGTGCTGTGCGTGGACCACAACCCCGCGCTGGCCGAGCGCTGCCGGCGGCGCTGGCCCGCCGGCGCCGAGCACGGCCCGGTGCGCGTGGAGGTGCTGGAGAACCGCTACCCCGGGCGCCTGGGCTCGGCGCGCAACACCGCCGTGGAGGCGGTGGCCGAGGACGTGGACGTCGTCGCCTTCCTCGACGACGACGCGGCCGCCGAGCCGTCCTGGCTGGCGACCCTGCTGCAGGTGTACCGCGAGGACCCCGGCGCCGCCGCCGTGGGCGGGGCGCCGCTGCCCGTGCTGGAGACGGAGCTGCCGCGCTGGTTCCCGCCGGAGTTCCACTGGGTGTTCGGCTGCCACTACCTCGGGCTGCCCACCCGGCGCGCGCCGGTCCGCCACCTCATCGGCGCCAACATGTCCGTGCGCGCCGACGCGGTGCGCCGCGTGCGCGGGTTCCACGCCGACGACCACGACGACATGGACCTCTCGCACCGGGTGGCCGCCGCCTACGGCGCCGGGGCCGTCCTGTACGAGCCGCGCGCGCGGGTGCGCCACTTCGTGCCCGCGCACCGGGTGACGTGGGACTACTTCTGGCGGCGCTGCTACGTGGTGAACCGGGAGAAGGTGCGCGCGCTGCGCGACCTGGGCGACGCCGGGAACCTCACCGCGGAGCTGGAGTTCGTCGCCACCGCCGGCCTCACCGTCCTGGGCGCGGTCGGCGAGGCGCTGCGCGGGCGGCCGCAGCGGCTGGCGCCCAGCGCCGCGGTGGTGGCCGGGATCGCCCTGGCCGGCGTCGGCAACCTGCACGGGCGCGCCGCGATGCTGCTGGGGCGCACCGCCGCCGCCCGCACGCGGGGTCTGCCGGCGGCATGAGCACCAACCTGGTGGTCGGCTCCGGGCCGGCGGCGGTGGGCGTGGCGCTGCGCCTGCTGGCGCAGGGCGACCAGCACGTCACCCTCATCGACCTCGGCGGCACCCTGGAGGAGGCCCGCCGCGGCGCCGCGCAGCGCATGGCGCGCACCGGTGCGGACGGCTGGGACCCCGGCGACCTGGACCTCGTCAGCGCTCAGCCGGTGGCCCAGGACGGCGGCCGGCTGCCGCAGAAGCGCAGCTACGGCTCGGACTACCCCTTCCGCGACCTCGGCCAGCTCGCCGGGGTCGGCGCGGCCGGCGGCGGCAACCGCTCGGTGGTCTCCTCCGCGTACGGGGGTTTCTCCACCGTGTGGGGCGCGCAGGTGATGCCGTTCTCGCGCAGCACCTTCGAGCGCTGGCCGTTCGGGTGGTCCGCCGTGGAGGAGCACTACCGCGCGGTCCTGCGGGAGGTCCCGCTGGCGGCCGAGGAGGACGACCTGGCCGAGCTGTTCCCCCTGCTGGGCCCGGCGCGGCCGCTGCCGCCGCTGTCCGAGCGCACCCAGCGGGTGCTGGCCCGCTACGAGCGCCACCGCGCGTCGCTGCGCCGGCGCGGCGTGGTCGTGGGCCGCGCGCGCCTGGCCCTGCGGCCCACGGAGTGCACCTCCTGCGGGCTGTGCATGACCGGGTGCCCCTACGGCCTGGTCTACTCCGCCGCGCAGACCGTCGACCGGTGGCGGGCGCGCGGCGCGCTGACCTACCGCGGCGGCCTGCTGGCCCACCGCGTCTCCCAGGACGGCGAGCGGGCGCACGTGCTGGCCCGGGAGGTGGCCACCGGGCGCGACGTGGACCTGAGCGCGGACCGGGTGTTCCTCGCCTGCGGCGGGATCGGCACCACCCGCCTGGTGCTGGGCTCGATGGCCGCCCCCCCGAGCGAGCTGCTGCTGGCCGAGTCCGTGCAGTTCG
This sequence comes from Kineococcus gurbantunggutensis, assembly GCF_050871925.1. Classification (NCBI taxonomy): domain Bacteria; kingdom Bacillati; phylum Actinomycetota; class Actinomycetes; order Kineosporiales; family Kineosporiaceae; genus Kineococcus; species Kineococcus gurbantunggutensis. The sequence goes on along the minus strand of NZ_JBJLSG010000191.1, from coordinate 5,695 downwards.
CGGTGCCGTTCGTCTCGCGCGCACCGGTGGGCGACCCGCGCCGCGCGGAGCGCCCGGGGTTCACGCTGAACCAGTTCAACGTGCTGGTCGACCTCGGCGAGGAGGGGTACGACACCTCGCAGGTGCACTGCTACCCGTACAACCCCGCGGTCCTGGAGGCCCTGCCGGCGGTCCTGCGCCACCGCCTGGCCGGGCCGCTGACCTCGCACCTGCTGCGCCGGCTCACCGTGGGCCTGGGCTACCTGCCGTCGTGGATGTCCCCGCGCGTGCGCGTCAGCGCCGCCCCGCGCACCGCGGAGGCGCTGCCCGCCCTGCGGGTCTCCAGCGGCCCCGGCGAGGCGGGGCGGGCGCTGGCCGGCGTGGTGCAGCGGCTGGTGCGCTCGGCGCCGGAGCTGGACCTGTGGCCGGTGCTGCCGGCGGCGGCGGTGTCGGGGGCGGCCAAGAGCTACCACTTCGGGGCCGCCTTCCCGCACGCCGCGAGCGCCTCGGCCACGACGACGGACCGCCTGGGGCGGCTGCCGGAGTGGGACCGGGTGCACCTGGTGGACGGTTCGGTGCTGCCCTCGGTGCCCTCGACGACGTTCACGCTGACCGTCATGGCCAACGCGCACCGCATCGCCGACGAGGTGCTCACCCGGCCGCGCGCGCACGTGCGCGACGGGGCGCGGGGCGTCGAGCTCGTCTGAGGGCCCCGCGCCCCGTCGGCGGCGGTTCAGTCGTTCTGCGGGAAACCCAGGTTCAGCCCGCCGTGCGAGGGGTCCAGCCAGCGCTCGGTGACGACCTTGCCGCGGGTGAAGAAGTGCACGCCCTCGACCCCGTGGGCGTGGGTGTCGCCGAAGAGGGAGGCCTTCCAGCCGCCGAAGGAGTAGTACGCCACCGGTACCGGCACCGGCACGTTGACGCCGATCATCCCGACCTGCACCTCGTTGCGGAACCTGCGCGCCGCCCCGCCGTCGTTGGTGAAGATCGCCACCCCGTTGCCGTAGCGGTTGGCGTTGACGAGCTCCAGGCCCTCGTCGTAGCCGGACACGCGCAGCACGGACAGCACCGGCCCGAAGATCTCGTCGGTGTAGATCGACATGCCCGTGCCGACCCTGTCGAACAGCGTCGGGCCCAGCCAGAACCCCTCGGCGACCGCGTCCTCGTCGGCGGCGTCGGGGACGACCTCGCGCCCGTCGACGACGAGCTCGGCGCCCTCGCGCACGCCCGCCTCGACGTAGCCGACCACCTTGTCGCGGTGCGCGCCGGTGACCAGCGGGCCCATGTCGGTGCCGCGCCGGCCGTCGCCGGTGCGCAGGGTGGCGATCCGCTCGCGGATCTTCGCGACGAGCTCGTCGGCGATCGAGTCCACCGCCACCAGCGCCGAGACGGCCATGCAGCGCTCGCCGGCGGAGCCGAAACCGGCGTTGACGGCGGCGTCGGCGGCCAGGTCCAGGTCGGCGTCGGGCAGCACCAGCATGTGGTTCTTCGCCCCGCCCAGGGCCTGCACGCGCTTGCCGTGGCGGGTGCCGGTCTCGTACACGTACCGCGCGATCGGGGTGGAGCCGACGAAGGAGACGGAGGCGACGTCGGGGTGCTCCAGCAGGCCGTCGACGGCGACCTTGTCGCCGTGCAGGACGTTGAACACCCCGTCGGGCAGGCCGGCCTCCTTCCACAGCGCCGCGATGAAGTTCGCCGCGGAGGGGTCCTTCTCGCTGGGCTTGAGCACCACGGTGTTGCCCGCGGCGATGGCCAGCGGGAAGAACCACATGGGCACCATGGCGGGGAAGTTGAACGGCGAGATGATGCTCACCACGCCCAGCGGCTGGCGCAGCGAGTACACGTCGATCCTCGTGGAGGCGTTCTCGCTGAAGCCGCCCTTGAGCAGGTGGCTGATGCCGCAGGCCAGCTCCACGACCTCCTGGCCGCGGGAGACCTCGCCCAGGGCGTCGGAGAGCACCTTGCCGTGCTCGGCGGTGATGAGCTCGGCCAGCTCGCCCTTGCGGGCGTTCAGCAGCTCGCGGAAGCGGAAGAGCACCGCGGTGCGCTTGGCCAGGGAGGCGTCGCGCCAGGCCGGGAAGGCGGCCCTGGCGGCGGCCACGGCGGCCTCCACGTCGGCGGGCGCGGCCAGCGCGACGCTCCTGGTGACCCTGCCGGTGGCGGGGTCGTGCACGTCGCCGAGGCGCTCACCGCTGCCCGGGGTGGGGGCACCGGCGATCCAGTGCCCCACCAGCGGGCGGTCGGCGGCCTGGCCAGCGGCGGCGGTGGAGCTGGCGGTCGTGGTGGTCACGGGTGGGCCTCCTCGGTCACGGGTCGGCGGACGCCACGCATCATGCCACCCGAGCGCCCCCTTTTGTAAAGACAAGCTGTCATGTGCCGGGAACGTGCCGGGACGCCCCGCCGCCCCCGCACCCCGTGTCGCCGGCACCGGGACGTGGCGCCCGCGCGGCCCCCGACGTAGCGTCGCGCCATGAGCGATGCGCGGAGCCGGTCCTGGGCGCGGCGGCGCGGCGGGCGCTACCGCTACGGCGAGTGGGCCGGCGGGGCCGACCCCCTGGCCCCGCCCTACGACGTGCGCGCCGCCGTCGACCGCGTCGGGCAGGAGGTGCTGCGCGGCGGCTCCCTGCGCGACGCCCTGCGCGACCTGCTGCGCCACGGCCCCGACGGGCGCTCCGGCCTGGAGGAGCTGCGCGCCCGCGCCGCCCGCCTGCGCCGCGAGGCCGCCCGCCGCGGCGACCTCGACGGCGCCCTCACCGGCGCGCGCGCCCGGCTCGACCAGGCGCTGGCCGCCGAGCGCGAGGAGCTGGCCGCCCGCACCGGCGAGGACCCCCGCGCCGACGACGCCCGCTTCGCCGAGGCCCGCCTGGACGCGCTGCCGCGCTCCACCGCCCAGGCCGTGCGCGACCTGCAGGACTACGACTGGGCCTCCGAGCAGGCCCGGCAGCAGTACCGGCAGATCCTCGACGGGCTGCGCGACGACGTGCTCGACCAGCAGTTCCGCGGCATGAAGCAGGCCCTGCAGGGCGGCGACCCCGCCGCGCTGCAGGCGATGAAGGACATGGTCTCCGACCTCAACGACCTGCTGGGCAAGCGCGCCCGCGGCGAGGACACGCAAGCCGACTTCGAGGACTTCAAGGCCGAGCACGGCGAGCTGCTGGGCCAGGACGCCGCCGAGGCCGAGGACCTCGACGCCCTCGTCGACGCCCTCGCCCGCCGGGCCGCCGCCGCCTCGCGCCTGATGCGCTCGCTGTCCCCGCAGCAGCGCGAGGAGCTGTCCCAGCTCGTGCAGCAGGCCTTCGGCGACGACCTCGACCTGCAGGCGCAGATGGCCCAGCTCTCCGACAACCTGCGCGCCCTGCGCCCGGACCTGGACTCCACCACCGGCGAGCGCGTGCGCGGCGCCCGCGGCAGCGAGCCCCTCGGCTACGGCGAGGCCGCCGACGCCCTGCAGGACCTCTCCGAGCTCGACGACCTGCTGGACTCCCTGGGCCAGGAGCACCCCGGCGCCACCCTCGACGACGTCGACGTCGACGCCCTGGAGCGCCAGCTCGGCCGCGGCGCCGCCGACGACCTGCGCCGCCTGCAGCAGCTCGAGCGCGAGCTGCAGCGCCAGGGCTGGCTCACCCGCTCCGGGCAGGGCCTGACCCTCTCGCCCAAGGCGCTGCGCCGCCTCGGGCAGACCGCCCTGCGCGAGGTCCTCGACCGCGTCTCCACCGGCCGCCGCGGCGACCACGACGACTCCAGCGCCGGCTCCGGCGGCGAGCCCACCGGCGCCACCCGCCGCTGGGAGTTCGGCGACGAGCAGCCCCTGGACGTCGTGCGCACCGTCTCCAACGCGCTGCGCCGCACCCGCCCCGAGGCGGGCGGGCGCGTGCGCCTGAGCTGGGAGGACTTCGAGGTCGTCGAGACCGAGCGCCACGCCTCCGCCGCCGTCGCCCTGTGCGTGGACCTGTCCTTCTCGATGGCCGCCGAGGGTCGCTGGGGGCCGATGAAGGAGACCGCCCTGGCCCTGAGCCACCTCGCCGCCACGAGGTTCCCCGGCGACGCGCTGCAGATCATCGGCTTCGGCCTGCACGCCGCTCCCATGACCCTCGGCGAGCTCGCCGAGGTCGAACCGGACTTCGTGCAGGGCACCAACCTCCAGCACGCCCTGAGCCTGGCCCGGCGCCACCTGCGCCGGCACCCCGACGCCGAACCCGTCGTCCTCGTCATCACCGACGGCGAGCCCACCGCCCACCTCGACGACTCCGGCGGCACCCCCGAGGCCGTCTTCCAGTGGCCCCCCGCCTCCGCCACGATCCGCGCCACCGTCGCCGAGGTGGACCGGCTCACCCGCTTCGGCGCCACGATCAACCTCTTCATGCTCGGCGAGGACCCCGGCCTGCGCCGGTTCGTCGACGCCGTCGCCCGCCGCAACGGCGGGCGCGTGCTCACCCCCAGCCCCGAGCGCCTCGGGCAGTTCGTCGTCGACGACTACCTCCGCGCGCGCTCGGGGGGCTCGCGGGGGCGGCGCGCGTCGTAGGTCCCGCCCCCGGGGTCCTCGCCCCGGCGGCGGGGAGGACCGGTGGTGCGGGGGTCGGTGGCGCGGGGGCTCAGGCGAACGCCGCCCGCACCACGTCGAGCACCGCGTCCATCGCCGCGAGCCCGCCCTCCTCGTCGGCGGCCGTCGCGGTCGGCAGCGCCGTCACGGCGACCGTCACCGCGGCCCCGTCGTCGGTGGCGCCCCCGCGCGTCTCGAAGCCGGGGATGTCCCCGCCGTGCCCCCACAGCAGGCGCCCGTCGGCCAGCGGCGAGCTGGACAGCCCCAGGCCGTAGCGCGTGCCCTCCCACAGGTCCGGGGCGGGCACGGTGGTGCGCACCTGCTCCAGCTGCGCGGACGAGAACAGCTCCCCGCGCAGCAGGGCGAGCGTGAAGGCGTTCAGGTCGCTGGGCGAGGCGACCAGCGCGCCGGCGGCCCACCCCCAGGACGGGTCGAGCAGGGTCAGGTCCCGCCACGGCTGCGCCGAGCCGTCCCGGTGGAACGCCCGGGGGTGGGGCCCGCGGAAGCCCTGCTCGCCCGGCTGCGGGAAGAACGTCTCGCGCAGGCCGAGGGGCTCGGTGATGCGGGTGCGCACCAGCTCCGCCAGGGGCCGGCGGGCGACGCGCTGCACGAGCAGGCCCGCCACGACGTACCCGGTGTTGCTGTACAGCCACGAGCCCCCCGGCGCCGCGGTGGCGGGCAGGCCGCGCACCAGGTCCAGCAGCTCGCGCGGGTCGTAGTAGCGGTCGCGCAGCAGGGACCAGTCGGAGGTGCCGAACTCCGAGGTGTAGTTCGGCAGGCCGCTGGTGTGCTGCAGCACCTGCCGCACGGTGATCTCGCGGCCGTCCCCGCCGGGCCCGCGCAGCAGCCCGGGCAGGTGCGTCTCCACGGGCTCGTCGAGGGCGACGAGGCCCTCGTCGACGAGCTGCAGCACGACGGCGGCCACGTACGTCTTGGTGTTGCTGCCCACGCGCACCCGCCCGTCCACGGGCACCGGCCCCACCCGGCTCGCGGTCAGGTCGTGCACGCGGCCGTCGGCGTCGCGCACGCTGGCCAGCGCCGAGGGGAACCCCACCCCGTGCACCAGGTGGTCCAGGTGCTCCTGCAGCGGGTGGCGCCGGCGGCGCGGTGACGCGGCCGCGGCGGGCCCGCCCGACGCCGCCCCCGCGGTCCGGGCCGCGCCCCCCACGCCGGCGA
>NZ_JBJLSG010000190.1:0-8236 GCF_050871925.1 Kineococcus gurbantunggutensis | reverse complement strand
CCCCCCCCCCCCCCCCCCCCCCCCCCCCCCCCCCCCCCCCCCCCCCCCCCCCCCCCCCCCCCCCCCCCCCCCCCCCCCCCCCCCCCCCCCCCCCCCCCCCCCCCCCCCCCCCCCCCGCCCACCCGTCCCAGGAGTCCCCGTGGCCACCACCACCCCCCGCGCCGGCGCCCCGGTGCGCCCCGCCCCCGCGCGGCGCCCGCGCCGCGCCCTCGCCCCGTACGGCTTCCTCGCCCCGGCGGTCGTGCTGTTCACCGCGTTCCTCGCCGCGCCCATCGCCTACGCGCTGTACCTCAGCTTCCGCAAGGTCGAGGTGAAGGGCCTGGGCCTGGGCTCCGCCGGGCGCAGCGAGACCTGGGCCGGGCTGGACAACTACGCCCGCGCCCTGAGCGACCCGGAGTTCCTGGGCAGCGTGGGCCGCGTGGGCCTGTACGGCCTCGTGCTCGTGCCGCTGATGATGGCGCTGGCGCTGGCGCTGGCCCTGCTGCTGGACTCCGGGCGCACCCGCGTCGGGGGCTTCGCGCGCACCGCGATCTTCCTGCCGTACGCCGTGCCGGCCGTGGTCGCCTCGCTGCTGTGGGGGTTCCTGTACCTGCCGCGCGTCAGCCCCCTGGTCGACGTGCTCGAGGCGCTCGGCCTGCCCGCCCCGGACCTGCTGTCCTCCCGGCTGGTGGTCTTCGCCGTGGCGAACATCGCCCTGTGGGGCGGCGTCGGGTTCAACATGATCGTGCTCTACACCGCGCTGCGCTCGGTGCCCGGCGACGTCTACGAGGCCGCCCGCCTCGACGGCGCCGGCGACGTGCAGATCGCCCTGCGCATCAAGGTGCCGATCGTGGCGCCCTCGCTGGTCATGACGTTCATCTTCTCGATGATCGCCACCCTGCAGGTGTTCGCCGAGCCCACCACCCTGCGCCCGCTGAGCAACTCGATCTCCTCGACGTGGACGCCGCTGATGAAGGTCTACCGCGACGCCTTCGTCCGCAACGACGTCTACTCCGCCGCCGCCACGTCCGTCGTCATCGCCCTCGTGATGCTCGTGCTGTCCTTCGGGTTCCTCAAGCTCGTCGGGAACCGGGCCTTCGACCAGGAGAAGTGAGCCCGCCGTGTCCACCACCTCCGCCCCGCTGACCCCGCCGGCCGCGCCCGCGCCGGCCCGGCGCACCCCCGCCCGGCGCCGCCCGCGGTCGGGCACCGCCGCCCCGCGGCCCGCCGCCGCCGTCAGCCTGCCGCTGCTGATCGGCGCCGCGTACTGCCTGCTGCCGGTGCTGTGGGTGCTCGTGGCCTCCTCCAAGAGCGCCTCGGAGCTGTTCTCCACCTTCACCCTGGCGCCCAGCACCCACCTGCTCGACAACGTCGCCGACCTGTCCGCCCACCGCGACGGGGTGTTCTGGCGCTGGATGCTCAACACCGCCCTGTACGCCGGCGTCGGCGCGCTGGCCTCCACCCTCGTCTCGGCGATGGCCGGCTTCGGCCTGGCGAAGTACTCCTTCCCCGGCAAGGGCGCCGTGTTCAACGTGCTGCTCGCCGGCGTCCTGGTGCCCGGCGTGGTCCTGGCCGTGCCGCAGTACCTGCTGCTGGCGAAGGCGGACCTGACCAACACGTACTGGTCGGTGCTGCTGCCCAGCGTCATCAGCCCCTACGGCATCTACCTGGCCCGCATCTTCGCCGCGGCCGCCGTGCCCGACGACGTGGTGGAGGCCGCCCGCGTGGACGGCGCCGGCGACGCGCGCCTCTTCGCCCGCATCGCGCTGCCGATGATGCGCACCGGCCTGGTGACGGTGTTCCTCTTCCAGTTCGTGGCGATCTGGAACAACTTCATGCTTCCCTACATCATGCTCGGCGACGACAAGCTCTTCCCCGTGACCGTGGGGCTCAACGGCCTGCTCAACCAGGGCGCCTCCCAGCCCGCCATGTACACCTCCGTGGTGACCGGCGCGCTGCTGTCGATCCTGCCGCTCGTGGCGCTCTTCCTGTGCCTGCAGCGCTACTGGCAGGTCGACCTGACCAGCGGCGCGGTCAAGGGGTGAGCGTGCCCGAGCCCACCACCCGCCCCCCGGCCCCGCGCAAGCGGCCCACCATCCGCGACGTCGCCCGCGAGGCGGGGGTGTCCTACGCCACGGTCTCCCGGGTGCTCAACGGGCACGACTGGGTCAGCCCCGAGTCCGCCCGCGCCGTGCAGGACGCCATCGCCCGCACCGGCTACACCGCCAACCCGCACGCGCGCTCCCTGGTCACCGGCCGCTCCGGCTCCATCGCCTTCCTGCTCACCGAGCCGCAGCACCTGCTCTTCGAGGACCCGGTCTTCTCCGTGCTGCTGCGCGGGGTGGCGCAGGCGCTGTCCGAGCGCGGCCTCACCCCCGTGCTGCTCATCGCCGGCACCGGCGACGAGCGCGCCCGCGTCCTGGCCTACCTGCAGGGCCGCCACGTCGACGGGGTGCTGCTGGTCTCCTCCCACGCCGGCGACCCGCTGCCCGGTCAGCTCGCCGCCACCGACGTGCCCGTCGTCGCCTGCGGGCGGGTGCTCGGCCTGGAGGGGCGCATCAGCTCCGTCGCCGCCGACGACCGCGCCGGGGCCCGCTCCGCCGTGGAGCACCTGCTGGCCTCCGGCCGCCGGCGCGTGGCCACCATCACCGGGCCGCTGGACACCCCCGGCGGCGTGGACCGCCTGGAGGGCTACCGCGACGTGCTGCGCGCCGGCGGCGCCGGCGCGGAGCTGGTGCGCCACGGCGACTGGAGCCGCGGCAGCGGGGAGGCGGCGATGCGCTCGCTGCTGGCGGCCGACCCGGAGCTGGACGCGGTGTTCGTCGCCTCCGACCTCATGGCCTCCGGGGCGCTGGCGGCGCTGCGCGCGGCCGGGCGCTCGGTGCCCGGCGACGTCGCCGTCGTCGGCTTCGACGACACCGGCCTGGCCGCCACCCTGGACCCGCCGCTGACCAGCGTGCACCAGCCGCTGGACCGCATCAGCCGCGAGATGGTGCGCCTGGTCGCCGACGGCATCGAGGGCGGTCAGCCGCTGGCCACGACCGTGCCCACCTCCCTGGTGGTGCGCGCCTCGGCGCCCTGAGCGCCCCGCCCGCGCTCAGCCGCGGGGCTCGCGCACGAGGTGGACCGTCCCGCCGCCGGGCAGCAGGTCCAGCGGCCACGAGGGCTCCGGGGCCTCCCGCGAGACCGGCAGCACCTCCAGGCGCCCCACCAGCGGCACCGGGCGCTGAGCGGCGTCGCGGTGGCGGTAGTTCAGCTCCAGCACCGGGCGCAGCACCGGGCCGGCCTCGCGCACGGCCCGGCGCACCCCGTCCCGGACCAGCGCGGGGTCGGCGAACCCGTCCACGACGCAGTCGCACACGTAGGCCAGGTGCCCGATCTCCCCGAAGGTCAGCACCCGCTCGCCGCGCAGGACCTCGCGCAGGCCGCGCCCCATGTCGTCGTAGGCGTCCGAGGTCGCCCAGTTCGTCTGCACCGGCACCACCCGCCACGGCAGGGCGCGGCCGGCGTCGACGACCAGCGCCGGCACCAGCAGCGCGGCGGCGCCGGCGACGGCCGCGGCCGCCGGCAGCGCCGGCGGGCGCACCCGCCGCGGGGCGCGGCGCGGGGTGCGCCGAGACCGGCGCGCGCCCGGCGCGCCCGGCGCGGCCGGCGCGGCCGGCGCGGTCAGCGAGGCCAGCGCCGCGACCGCGCCCAGCAGGCAGCAGGCCACGGCCGGGGCGTAGTACCAGTGGTACGGGGGCACCACCACGACCGCCAGGGTCGCCACGTGCACCACGCCCGCCAGCGTCAGGGCCAGCCACGGCAGCAGCGCGCGGGCCCGCGCGGCGGTCACCACCAGCGCCGGCACGGCCAGCGCCAGCGGCGCGAACGCCACGACGGCGTCGGCGCCGTACAGCTCGACGAACCACCGCCAGCCGTTGACCACCGACCACGGGCCCCAGCTGTGCTGCTGGCTCTTGATGACGAACGTGTCGGGCACCGCGGTGCCCAGCGCGAACCAGCTCCACGTCGTCCAGGTGGCCGCGGTGAGCGCGGCGACCGGCACCGCCACGTGCAGGCGGCGCAGCACCGCCGGGCTGCACAGCGCCAGGGCCACGAGGGCGGGGGCGGCGTCCATGCGGGTCAGGAAGGCCGCCCCGGCCAGCGCCCCGAAGAGCGCCGGGCGGGCCGCGGCCCCGGCCAGGGCCGTCGCGGCGAACAGCGCCACCAGCAGCAGGCTCTCCATGCCCACCACGCTGAGCACCAGGGGGTTGACCAGGACCGCGCCGACCGCCACCGGCGCGGTCCACGCCGGCAGCCCCGTCCGGCGCGCCAGCGCCTGCAGGACCGCGGTCGTCGCGGCGGCCACGGCGACGTGGACCACCGCCAGCGCCCACAGCGCGTCGCGCACGAGCGCGGTGGCCGCGGCCAGCAGCAGCACCCACAACGGCGAGGTGGCCGTGGCCGAGGGCACGTCGCTCAGCAGGCCCCACGTGCCGTGCAGCGCGACGTTGCGGGCGTAGGAGAGGGTGATGTACGCGTCGTCGACCAGGGCGCCGCGGGCGACCCAGAAGCCGGCCGCGGCGACCGCGGCGGTGAGCAGCGGGCCCCGCACCCGACGCGACCGCTGGGCCGCCACCTTCAGCACGGCCGCACGCTACCGCCGCGCCGGGCGCCCGCAGGCCCGTTCGGCGGGCCTCACCGGTCCGGCGCGTCCACCGCGAACCACACCGTCTTGCCGTCGGCGCGCTCCTCGACGCCCCAGGTGCTCGAGAGCAGGTCCACCAGGGCCACGCCGCGCCCGCCGGTGGCCTCCGGCCCCACCGAGCGCCGCACCGGCGGGGCGGGCTCGGCGTCCCCCACCGCCACGCGCACGCCCCCGGCGGTGCGCTCCACGTCCAGCCGCACCGGGGGGCGCCCGTGCAGCACCGCGTTGGCCGTCAGCTCCGCCGTCAGCAGCTCCACCACCGTCAGCGCGGCCGGCAGCACGCCCGCTCGGGCGCAGCGCTGCACGACCCAGTGCCGCGCCTGCGGCACCGAGGACAGGTGGTGCTCCAGCTCCAGGTGCCACCGATCGGCGTCGCCGCCGGCGGTGCGCCCGTCGGCGCTGCGCGGCACGCCCTGCTGCGTGGCCTCGTTCGTGGCGTCGTCCATGGTCCCGCGCGTCGTCTCCGATCCTCCGCGGCCCGCCGTGCTCCTCCGGGCCGGCCGCACGCCCCCAGCTTCCCACCCTCCCCGGCCCGCCCCCCGACCGCCCCGACCGGCGTCCCGACTCGCGCGGCGGCGCGTGCTCGGTCAGTGTCGCCCCGTGAGCGAGCAGAACGCCGGACCGAGCACCCCCTACCCGCTAGGCGCGTCCCTGCGGCCCGGGGCGCTGAACGTGGCCGTGTACTCCGAGACCGCCGAGGCCGTCGACGTGGCCCTCTTCGACGACGACGGCCGCGAGCGGCGGGTGCGCCTGACCGAGCGCACCGGGCACGTCTTCCACGGCCTGGTGCCCGGCGCGGGCGTCGGCACCCGCTACGGCCTGCGCGTGCACGGGGAGTGGGAGCCGGCCGAGGGGCTGCGCTACAACGCCGCCAAGCTGCTGCTGGACCCCTGGGCGCGGGCGGTGGAGGGGCAGTGGGGCGCCGGCGAGGAGACCTTCGGGCACCTCTTCGACGACCCCGAGCAGCGCAACGACGCCGACTCCGCGCCCTCGGTGCCCCGCGCCGTCGTCGTCGACCCGGCCTTCGACTGGGGCGACGACGCCCCGCCGCGCACCCCGGCCGCCGACACCGTCGTGTACGAGGTGCACGTCAAGGGCTTCACGAAGCGGCACCCCGGGGTGCCCGAGGAGCTGCGCGGCACCTACGCCGGCCTGGCCCACCCCGCCGCCGTGCAGCACCTGCTGGACCTGGGCGTCACGGCCGTGGAGCTGCTGCCCGTGCACCAGTTCGTGCAGGACTCCCACCTGGCGGAGAAGGGCCTGCGCAACTACTGGGGCTACAACTCCATCGGCTTCTTCGCCCCCCACAACGAGTACAGCTCCACCGGCGACGACGGCTCCCAGGTCGCCGAGTTCAAGGCGATGGTCAAGGCCCTGCACGCCGCCGGCATCGAGGTGATCCTCGACGTCGTCTACAACCACACCGCCGAGGGCAACCACCTGGGCCCGACGCTGTCGCTCAAGGGCATCGACAACTCCTCCTACTACCGCGTGGTGGAGGAGGAGCCGCAGCACTACTACGACACCACCGGCACCGGCAACAGCCTGAACGTCTCGCACCCGGCGGCGCTGCAGCTCGTCCTGGACTCGCTGCGCTACTGGGTCACCGAGATGCACGTCGACGGGTTCCGCTTCGACCTGGCCACCACCCTGACCCGCCAGTGGGGCGAGGCGCAGGTGCACAGCGCCTTCCTCGACATCGTCCACCAGGACCCGGTGCTGGCCCCGGTCAAGCTCATCGCCGAGCCGTGGGACACCGCCGGCTACCAGGTCGGCGGGTTCCCCGCGCGCTGGTCGGAGTGGAACGGGAAGTTCCGCGACGACGTGCGCGACTTCTGGCGCGGGCAGGGCGACCTCGGCGCGTTCGCCCAGCGCCTGACCGGCAGCCCCGACGTCTACGAGGCCGACCGGCGCTCGCCGCTGTGCAGCGTCAACTTCGTCACCGCCCACGACGGCTTCACCCTCGCCGACCTCACCGCCTACGACGAGAAGCACAACGACGCCAACGGCGAGGGCGGCGCCGACGGCGAGAGCGACAACCGCTCCTGGAACTGCGGCGCCGAGGGCCCCACCGACGACGAGGAGGTGAACGCGCTGCGCGGCAGGCAGCGCCGCAACCTGCTGACCAGCCTGCTGGTCTCGGCCGGCATCCCGATGCTGCTCGGCGGCGACGAGCTGGGCCGCACCCAGGGCGGCAACAACAACGCCTACTGCCAGGACGACGAGATCTCCTGGTTCGACTGGGACGCGGTGGACACCGGCCTGCTGGAGTACACCCGCGACCTGCTGCGGCTGCGCCGCGAGACGCCGGCCCTGCGCGCCACCTGGTACCGCGGCGACCGCGCCGACGGCGCCGGCGGCTCCGAGCGCGGCCCCGCCGAGGGCGTGGGCGACACGGTGCGGATGCTGCGCGCCGACGGGGTGCCCATGGAGGGGCCGGACTGGGAGGACGGCAACGCCAAGGCGTTCGCGGTGCAGTTCGCCGCGACCGGCTCGCCCACGGTGCTGCTGCTCGTCAACGCCGCCGACAACGCCGTGGAGTTCACGGTGCCGCCGGCGCCGGGCGGGCCCTGGACGCTGGCGATGTCCAGCGACCCCGACCAGCAGGTGGGCGCCGAGGTCGCCACCCTGCTGGTGCGCGACCGCTCCACCACGGTGCTGCGCTCGGTCTGAGCACCCCCGCGGCGCCCCCGCCCGCGGTGCCCCGGGCGGTGGCGCCGCGGTCTGGGGCGCGCCGCGTCAGGGGCGCGCGGCGTCCCAGCCCAGGGCGTCGAGCACCGCCCGCGCCACCTGCAGCGGCGTGCGGCCGGGGTCCACGTCCACGACGACGTCCTCGGTGCCGGCGCCCTCCAGGAGCCCCTCCAGCTCCACGCTGCGCCGCAGGTGCCACTCCAGCGCCTCCGGGTCGCCGGCCTCGTGGTCGCGGGCGTGGCGCCGGCGCGGGCGGGCGGCCACGGCGGCCGGGTCCACGCGCAGGCGGCAGGCGGTCAGCGGCACCCCCGCCCGGCGCGGCGGCACCCGGGGACGCACGCGCGGCGCGTTCCTGCCACCATGACTGCATGACCAGTGCCGCGGCCATCGAATCAGTGACCAGCAGGGGCGGCCCCGTGCGGCAGCACGCCCGCATCACCGGGATCGCGCTGACGGTCCTGGGGGTCCTGGGCCTCATCCCGGGGATCACGACGAACTACGACGAGATGGGCTTCTTCCGCAGCGGGGCCCAGCTGTTCGGGGTCTTCACCGTCTCCGTCGTCACCTCGACCCTGCTGTTCCTGTACGGGATCACGGTGCTGGTCTTCGCCGGGTCCGTGCGCCAGGCGCACAAGAGCGTGGTCCTGCACGCGCTGCTGCTCATCGGGATGGGCATCGCCGGCGCCGGCATCGTGGCCAACTCCCCGGCGCGCGTGCTGCCCACCGACGCCGCCAGCAACTGGCTCTACCTGGGCCTCGGCCTGGTCTTCCTGATCACCGCCAACCGCTCGCGCGCCAAGCAGATCGAGCAGCACGGCATGTTCTGAGCCGCCCCGCGCCCGACGGCGCCCGTCCCCCGCAGCGCGGGGGGCGGGC
>NZ_JBJLSG010000189.1:0-8360 GCF_050871925.1 Kineococcus gurbantunggutensis | reverse complement strand
GGGCCGCCGCGCGCGGCGGCCCGGGGACCCGGTTCAGCGGGCCGTCACTGCACGGCGGCGGTGGCCGCGTCGGCGGTGGCCTGGCGCACGGACGGCTCGCCGCCGAACACCCAGCCGTTCCCGCTGCGGGTGTAGTTCGCCTTCTGCGCCGTCAGGTACGCGGTGGTGCCCGCGCCCAGACCGCCGTCGAAACCGGTGAACAGCAGCGGCACGCCCTGCGAGCCCGCCACGGGCGCGGCGGCCAGGGCGTCGGCGGCGGTGGCGTCCGTGCCGCCGGTGAGCGCCACGCTCTGCGGGTCGAAGTTCTCGGTGGCGATCGCGTCCTGCGCGATGGCCGCCGCGGTGGCCTGCCGGTCCGCGCCGCCGATGCGCTGCGTGCCGCCGAGGGCGGTGTAGGTGCTCTCGGACACCGAGGCGGGGCTGCCCAGGACCACCCGGTTCGCGGTGCCCAGCTCCCGCAGGGCCGCGGCGGTGGGTGCCGGCACCGAGTCGGCGGCGGTGAGCAGGATCGGGTGGTTCCGCGCCCACGCCACGGGCCCGGCGGCCAGGGCGTCGGCCGTGGCGGTGCCGCTGGCGATGAAAACCTGCTCGGGCGCGTGCTCGTCGTCCACCTGCGCCACCAGGGCGGCGGTCTCGTAGCGGTCGGCGCCGGCGAGGCGGGTGACCTCCAGCCCGGCCGCCTCCCACGCCTGCTGCTGCGCGGCGGGCACGCGGTCGGTGCCGCCGACGATCCACACGTGCTCGACCCCGAGGCGGTCGATCTCGGCGGTGGTCACCGCCGGCACCGCGCGGGTGTCGGTGTAGAGCACCGGGGCGCTGCGCAGGCCGGCGAGGTAGGACGCGGTGAGGCCGTCCACGGTGGCGTAGCCGTTGACGACGACGACGTCGGTGGCGCTGCCGTCCACGGGGGACAGCAGCTTCGAGGCGGCGACCGCCGTGGCGAAGCGGTCGGGCCCGGAGATGCGCTGGTCGAAGGCGAAACCGGGTGCGGCCTGGGCGGGGCCGGCTCCGGCGAGGGCGGCGCCGAGCCCGACGAGCACGGCGACGGCGGGGGTGAGCTTGCTGGTCTTCACGGTCGTCTCCTGGGTTTCGCGGGTCAGCTGGTGGCGATCTCGCCGTTGAGGCCGGCGGGGTAGAACCCGCCCCTGCTGACACCGGCGCCCGGGGTCAGGTAGACGATGTTGAGGACCTCGCCGGGGGTGCGGCTGAAGGCGATGGCGTTCGCGTCGGCGGCGACGAGGTTCGGCCGACCGGCGGAGCCGGTGGTGATGCCCTGGTCCTTGTCGGCGCCGGAGCCGTCGAGGGCGTCGCGGGCGTCGGAGATGAGGTTCGTCGGCGCGGCGAGGCCGTTCTCCAGCAGCAGGGTCCGCACGATGCCGGAGTGGTACGCCTCCACCGCGAGGATGCCGGCGGCGGCCTCCAGGTAGGCGGGGGTGCTGATGAGCGGGGCGGCCCCCTTGTAGGCGGTCACGCCGACGTCCTCGAAGAGGAACGCGCCCAGCAGGAAGGCCTCCTCGGAGGAGAACGGGTCGAACGTCTGGCCCCGCTCGACGACGCCCGCGGCGACGGCGGCGGCGGTGAAGGAGTTCTGCAGGTCGATGGCCGGGCGGGAGACGGCGCTGGCGCCCAGCGCCCCGCGCAGGAACTTCACGTGGGCGATCTCGTCGCCGGCGATCTCCTCGGCGTAGTAGCGCATGGAGCGGCTCTTGAAGGGCACGCGGTGCCCGCCGGTGACCCCGCCCATGGTCCCGGTGCCGGTGGCCATGGAGTCGGCCAGGCCGTGGCCGAAGGCGGCGAAGCTGTAGAACTCCGCCTCGAGGTACTCCAGGTTCAGGGCGAAGTTCAGCACGCTGCCCTCGCTGGGGACGGCGGCGGCGGCCTCGGCCGGCTCGGCGGCGGCGCCGGCGGCGAGCCCGGCGCCCACGGCGCCGGCGGAGAGCAGCCCCATGCCGCGCAGGAACCTCCTGCGGTCGGCGGGCGTCTCGGAACTGCGGTCGATCATGTCGACGATCAGCGACTTCTTGAACATGGGCAGCCTTCGGTCGAGGCACCGGTCAGCGGTGCGTGGGCTCCGTCGCCCGCACGGGCGGCTCGGGTCGCACGTCCCGGGGCGCGGGGCTCGCCGCGTCGTCGGGGCCGTGCACCGCAGGGTTCGGAGCGGCGACCCGATCGGATGGGTGCCGGTTCCGGGCCTCCGGTGCCGGGCACGTCCAGCATGCCGCAGCGGCCCCCGCTCCGCTACCGTCCGTCAAGAAATGATTACGCTCCGGTAGGAGCGGTCACCGCGCCGCGGCGGCGGGGAACGGCAGCACGAACGTCGGCGACCCCACCGCGGCGACCGAGCGGTCCACCACCGCCAGGTCCCCGTCCAGCGCCAGGTGCACCACGAGGTCGGAGTCCTGGGCGCTGACGTACAGGTGCGCGCCGCCCCCGGCGCGCGGCAGCACCCGCAGGTGCCGCGGGTTGCCCGCCCCCAGCGGCACGTCGGCCACCGGCCGCGCCGCGCCGCCGCTCACGTCGTGGACGGTGAGGACGTCGGCGCCGCGGTTGGCGACGACCACCCTGCCCGGCCCCAGGACCGCCACCTCCGAGGGGTGCACGGGACCCGGCGCCGCGCCCAGCAGGGCCGGGTGCACCACCGGCCGCCCGAGCCGGGCGCCCCCGGGACCGTCGAGCACCGGCAGCGACAGCAGCGTGGCGTCCAGCTCCCCGGCCACGTGCAGGGCGCGCGCGCCGGGGCCGCCGGTGAGCGCGACGTGCCGGGGCCCGCACCCGGGCGGGGTGCGCACCCGCTGCACGGGCTCGTCCCCGGCGCGGCCGGTGGCCGGGTCCACGCGGTGCAGGCGCAGCTCGTCGGTGCCCAGGTCCGCCACGAGCAGGGTGGCGGGGTCCAGGAACGTCACCGAGTGCGGGTGCGAGGCCTCCTGCCGGTCGGCGCGCGGGCCGGAGCCGGGGTGGGCCAGGACCTGCACCAGCTCCGCGGCGGCACCGCCGGGGGCGGCGACCAGCCCGACCGAGCCGCCGTAGTTCGCCACCGCGAGCAGCCGCCCGCCGGGGTGGACGGCGAGGTGGCACGGCGAGGCCCCGCCGCTGGGCGCCTCGCCCAGCACGCGCCAGCGGCCCGCGCCGACCGCGCCGCCGGGCTCGGGCTCGAAGCGCCGGGTGGACACGACGCCCTCGTCGAGCTCGTGGGCGGCGTGCAGCGCGCCGGCGGGGCCGGCGGCCAGGAACGACGGGGAGTCGCACGGATCGACCGCGCGCACCGACCCGAGCCGGCCGGTGGCCGCCCCGCGCACCAGCAGCGCCACGCCGCTCCCCCGCCCGCCCGTCGCCGCGGTGTAGGACCCCACGGCCAGCAGCTCGTCCACCCCGCCATCCTGCCGCGCCGGGCTGGGGCAGGATGGGCGCCGTGCCGCAGGAGCCAGCGCAGGACCCGCAGCCCGCGGCGGAACCGCGCCTGCGCCCCTTCGACCCGTCCTCGCCGGGGGACCTGGACGGGCTGTACGAGGTGTGCCTGCGCACCGGGTTCCACGGCGAGGACGCCACCGGCCGCTACGGCGACCCCCGCCTGCTGGGCGACGTGTACGCCGGCCCGTACGCCGCGCACGACCCCGCGCTGGTCACCGTCGTCGACGACGGCGCCGGCGTGGCCGGGTACGTCATCGGCTGCGCCGACACCCTGGCTTTCGAGCAGTGGGCGCGCGCGGAGTGGTGGCGCGGGGTGCGCCGGCGCCACCGCGAGCTCGTCGCCGCGGGCGCGGCGCCCACCGCCCTGGACACCGCGCTGCTGCGCTCGCTGGACGACCCGCCCGGCCCGCGCCCGTACCTGCACGGGCGCGGCGCGCACCCGGCGCACCTGCACATCGACCTGCTGCCGCGCGTGCAGGGCCGCGGGCTGGGCCGGCGCCTGGTGGAGCACCTGCTGGTGCAGCTCGCCGGGCGCGGGGTGCCCGGGGTGCACCTGGGGGTCTCCACCCGCAACGCCGGCGCGGTGGCGTTCTACCGGCGGCTGGGCTTCCGCGAGCTGGTGGAGCCCGGCCCCGACGCCGGGGGCCTGGTGCTGGGGCTGCGGCTGCGCTGACGGGCGCCACCGGCCCCCGCGCCCTCACCGGGAGCCATCTGAGGTCACTGTGCGTGTTTCACCCTCGGCCGGGACGGTCGTCCCGCCACGCACCGGCGGGCGCACCCGCACCCGAGGGGTCACCATCGGAGACGTGGCCGTCTGGACGTCGTTCGTGGACCTCGTGCACTTCGTGGGCGCTGCGGGTTCCGCGGCGCTCGTCGCGGGCTTCGCCGCCGACGGTGAGGGCGCGCGCGCCGCGTTCTACGCCGTCGTCGCGCTCGCCTTCACCGCCGCCCTGCTGCGCCGGCGCGCGCAGCGGCGCACCCCCGCCGCCCCCGCCGTGGTGGACCTGCGCACCGCCCCGGCCGCGCCCGCCCTGGCCGAGGCGGCCCCGCCGCCGGGCACCGCGCCCGACGAGCGCCGCCCGGCCGCCTGAGCCGCGCCCCGGGTAGGTTCGGGGCGTGGCCCGGGCACCGGAGGGGGACGTGGAGCTGACGGCGAGCGCGCAGGTGCGCGCGGTGCACGTGGGGCCGATGGACAACGTCGCGTACCTGCTCACCTGCCGGCGCACGCGCGAGCAGCTCCTCGTGGACGCCGCCGCCGAGCCGGGCGCACTGCTGGAGCTGGTGCGCGCCGGCGACCCCGGCGGCCGGCTGGCCCTGGTGGTCACCACGCACCGCCACCACGACCACGTCGGCGCGCTCGCCGAGGTGGTCGCGGCCACGGGGGCGGCCACCGCCGCCGGCGAGGACGACGCCGACCACCTGCCGGTGCCGGTGGACCGGCGCCTGCGCCACGGCGACGTGCTCGAGGTGGGCGACGTGCGCGCGCGCGTGGTGCACCTGCGCGGGCACACCCCCGGCTCGGTGGCGCTGGTGCTGCCCGGCGGCGGGCAGGGCCCCGACCACGTCTTCACCGGCGACTCCCTCTTCCCCGGCGGGGTGGGCAACACGCGCGGGGACGCGGCGGCGTTCGCCTCGCTGCTCGGCGACGTCACCGAGCGCCTGTTCGGGGAGCTGGCCGACGACGCGGTGGTGCACCCCGGGCACGGGGCGCCCACCACGATCGGCGCCGAGCGCCCCCACCTCGGGCGGTGGCGCGAGCGCGGCTGGTGAGCCGCCCGCGCGCCGTCGCGCGCCCGCCCGGCGGGGTTCAGCCCTCCAGGGCCCGTCCGCGCGTCTCCGGCAGCAGCCAGCTCGCCGCGGCCGCCGCGGCGAACGCCGCGCCGAAGACCACGAACACCAGGCCGGTGCCCCCGGCGTCGACCAGCAGCGGCACGCTCAGCGGCGCCAGGATCGAGGCGATGCGCCCGAACCCGGCCGCCGAGCCGGCACCGCGCCCGCGCACCGCCGTCGGGTACACCTCCGGCGTCAGCGCGTACAGCGCGCCCCAGGCGCCGAGGTTGAAGAACGACAGCAGCACGCCCGCGGTGAGGATCGCCGGCTCGCTGTCGGCGGCGGCGTAGAGCAGCGCCGCCGCGGCGGAACCGACGAGGAACACCGACAGGGTGCGCCGGCGCCCCCACGCCTCCACCAGCCACGCCGAGGCGGCGTAGCCGGGCAGCTGGCCCAGCGTGATGACCAGCGTGAACCCCAGCGAGCGGACCAGGGTGAACCCGTCCTGGAACAGCAGGCTGGGGATCCAGGTGAACGCGCCGTAGTAGCTGAAGTTCACGAAGAACCACACCAGCCACGCGCCGGTGGTGCGCCGGCGCAGCCCGCGCGACCACACCCCCTGCACGGCCGCCGCTCCCGGGGCCGCCGCGCCCGGGGCCGCCGCCGCGGGCGTCACCGGGGCCGTGGCCGCGGGCGTGGCGGCGGGGGCGGCGGTGGAGGCGCCGCCGGTCAGCGGGGCCTCCTCGCGGCGCACGCCGGCGGACTCCTCGAAACCGCGCACGACCCGCTCGGCCTCCTCGTGCCGGCCGCGCGCGACCAGGAAGCGCACCGACTCCGGCAGGCCCCGGCGCACCACCACCGCGTACAGCGCCGGCAGCGCGCCCAGCACCAGCGCCCAGCGCCACCCGTCGTCGGAGGCGGGCACCAGCAGGAACCCCACCAGGGCCGCCGCGGTCCACCCCACCGCCCAGAACGCCTCCAGCAGCACCACGGCGCGCCCGCGCACCCGCTTGGGCGCGAACTCGCTGACGAGGGTGGAGGCCACCGGCAGCTCCGCGCCCAGGCCCAGGCCCACCAGGAACCGGAACACCAGCAGCGAGCCCACCGACCAGGCCAGCGCGGAGGCGCCGCTGGCGACGCCGTACACCAGCAGGGTCAGCGCGAACACCTGCCGGCGGCCCAGCCGGTCGGCGAGCAGGCCGCCCAGGCTCGCGCCGACGGCCATGCCGGCGAACCCGACCGAGGCGATGAGGGACTGCTCCCCGGCCGTGATGCCCCACTGCACGCGCAGCGCCAGCAGCACGTAGGCGACCAGGCCCACGTCGAACGCGTCCAGCGCCCAGCCGACGCCGGAGCCCACGACCAGGCGGCGGTGGCGGCGGGTGAAGGGCAGGTCGTCGAGGCGCTGCGCGGGCGTGAGCACCGCTGCTCCCGCTGCGGCGGGGCGTGCTGGGTCGGACATGCGGGCCACGCTAGTGCCCGCGCGCGCGACCCTCAGATCGTCGCGACCGAGCCGGAGTCCACGCGGTAGTTGCTGCCGTTGACGAAGCTGGCGCGCTCGGAGACCAGGAACGCGATGACGGAGGCGACCTCCTCCGGGCGCCCGCGCCGCTTGAGCTCCATGAACGGGCGGTCCTCGTCGAGGAAGCTGTCGATCGCCTCCTGCACGCTCGTGCCGTTCTCCCGGGCCCGCTTGTCCATCATCGCGTCGGTCATGGGGGTGGCGATGAACGCCGGCGAGACGGCGTTGACCAGCACGCCCTCCGAGCCGTACGTCTTCGACAGCCCCTTGACCAGGCTGAGCACCGCGGCCTTGGCGGCGCAGTACGGCAGCTCGTCGGTGTACGGCTGCACGGCGTCCTCCGAGGCCAGCAGCACCACGCGCCCCCACCCCTTGGCCCGCATGGGGTCCAGGAAGGCGCGCACGACGCGCACGGCGGCGAAGAAGTCGGTCTCCAGGGTGGAGCGCCAGCCGTCCTCGTCGATCTCGTGGAACAGCCCTTGCGCGCCGGTGACGCCGGCGCAGTGCACGAGCACGTCCGGCTCGCCCAGGCGCCCGGCGACCTCCCGCTGCAGGCGCTGCACGTCCTCGGCGCGGGTGAGGTCGGCGGCGACGGCCACGAGGCGGTCCGCGCCGGCGCCGAGCCGCGCGGCGGCCTCGTCGAGGCGCTGCTGGTCGACGTCGGTGAGCGCCACGCGCGCGCCCTCGGCCAGCAGCAGGTGGGCGGTGTGCCAGCCGATGCCGGAGTCGCCGCCGGTGACCAGGGCCGTGCGCCCGGTGAGTTCCAGGTCCATGCCCGCCACGCTAGGCAGCGCGCGCGGTTCCCGCCCGCCGGGACGCCCGGCGCCTCAGCGCGGCGCACGCCGCCACACCGCGCGCGGCGTGGCGCGCATCGCGGCCGCCAGGGCCCGCAGCGACCCCGGCACCCACACCTCCCCGCGCCCGGCGGCCAGCGCCGCCACGGCCGCCTCGGCCACCTGCGGCGGGGTGCTGGACAGCGGCGCGGGGTCCATGCCGGCGCTCATGCGGCCGATCACGAAACCCGGCCGCACCAGCAGCAGGGACACCCCGCTGCCGGCCAGGGCGTCGGCCAGGCCCGAGGCGAAGGCGTCCAGCCCGGCCTTGGCCGAGCCGTAGACGTAGTTCGGCCGGCGCGCGCGCACCCCGGCGATGGAGGAGAACACCACGATCCGCCCGGCGCGCAGCGGGCGCAGCAGCCGCGCCAGGTGGCTGAGCACGCTGACCTGCGCGGTGAAGTCGGTGTGCACCACCGCCAGGGCGTGCGCGACGTCGACCTCGGCACGCGCCTGGTCGCCCAGCACCCCGAAGGCCACGACGGCGTCCAGCGCGCCGTGCCGGGCGACCAGGCCCTCCAGCAGCGGCCCGTGGGCGGCGACGTCGTCGGCGTCGAACTCGACCGCCTCCACGGTGCTCGCGCCCGCCGCGCGCAGCCGGTCCGCCTCGCCCCCGAGCCGGTCGGCGCCGCGGGCGGCGAGCACGACGGTGCGCGCCCCGCGGCGCACGAGCCGCTCGGCGACCTCCAGCCCGATCTCGCTGCGCCCGCCCAGCAGCAGCACCGGCGGGCCGGCCGGGGTCGCGGGGCTCGACAGGACCGGCGGGTTCGGCAGCGCGCTCACGCCCCCACCCCACCACACCC
The DNA here is from genome assembly GCF_050871925.1 of Kineococcus gurbantunggutensis. NCBI lineage: Bacteria > Bacillati > Actinomycetota > Actinomycetes > Kineosporiales > Kineosporiaceae > Kineococcus > Kineococcus gurbantunggutensis. The sequence goes on along the minus strand of NZ_JBJLSG010000189.1, from coordinate 24 downwards.
CGCCCGCCCTCCCCCGCCCACCGC
>NZ_JBJLSG010000188.1:0-8372 GCF_050871925.1 Kineococcus gurbantunggutensis | reverse complement strand
CCCCCCCCCCCCCCCCCCCGCCCGCCCGCCCCCCCCCCCCCCCCCGGGCCCGCATGGTGCGCGCCGGACGGGGCAGGGGGGCAGCAGGGCCGCCGGCCGGCGGCGCCGCAGACGCACCCGGAGGTCGCAGTGAGCACCGACACGCCCCGCCCGTTCGCCGTCGTCACCGGTGCCTCCACGGGCATCGGCCTGGAGCTGGCCAAGCAGTTCGCGAGCGGCGGCTACGACGTGCTCGTGGCCGCCGAGGACGAGCGGATCGAGGGCGTGCCGGCCCAGCTGCTCGAGGTCGAGCCGCGCGCCGTCGTGGACGCCGTCCGGGTCGACCTGTCCACCGCGGCCGGCGTGGAGGGGCTGTGGGAGCGGGCTGCGCGGGACGGGCGCGCCGTGGACGCCGTGGCGCTGCACGCCGGCGTCGGGGTGGGCGGGGAGTTCACCGCGACCGACCTCGAGGCCGAGCTGCACATGATCGACCTCAACGTCGTCTCCTTCGTGCACCTGGCCAAGCTCGCCTCGCGGGCGATGGTGCAGCGCGGCGAGGGCCGGCTGCTGTTCACCTCCTCGCTGGCCGCGCGGGTGCCCGCGCCCTACCAGGCGGTGTACGGCGCCACGAAGGCCTTCGTGCAGTCCCTGGCGCAGTCGCTGCGCCAGGAGCTGGGGCAGCACGGCGTCAGCGTCACCGCCTTCCTGCCCGGCCCCACCGACACGGAGTTCTTCGAGCGCGCCGGCATGGAGGACACGAAGATGGCCCACACCTCCGCCAAGGACGACCCGGCCACCGTGGCCGAGCAGGCCTTCAAGGCCCTGCAGAAGGGCCGCGACCACGTGGTGACCGGTTCGGTGGGCACCAAGCTGCAGGGCGCGGCGGCGAACCTGCTGCCCAACTCCCCGATGGCCAAGGGCCAGGGCAAGCTCGCCGAGCCCGGCTCGGCGGACTGACCCCCCCGCGCGCCGTCACCGCCCGTGCTTGCGACAGCACGAGCGGTGACATGAGCGTGGTGAACGGTGGGCCTCGGCGCTCTCCCGGCACCGGATCGCCGCGAACCGCTAGGACCGGCGCCCGCACGCTGCCACACTGATCGCCCCGCACGCCCGCACCGGGCGCGGGGCACGACGGAGGGGCGCCGGGGGAACCCGGGCCGTGCGCAGCGGCACGGCCGGGCGGCGCCGGGGGAGGGGGACCCGTGAGCGCACCGACTCTCGAGCGGAGGCGGGCCGGCACCGGCGCGGACCTGCCGGTGGTCGTCGCCGGCGCCGGCTCGCGCGGCCTGGCGGCCGCCGAGGCGCTGCTGGACGCCGGCCTGGCGGTCGTGGTGGTCGAGGCCGCCGACGCGCCCGGCGGCCTGGCGCGCTGCGCGCCGCTGTGGGGGCTGCCGCACTCCCTGGCCGCGCACGGCCTGCCGTGCACCGCCGCCCCGGACCTGGTGGCCCAGTGGCTGGACCTGTCCGGCGGGCACGTCGAGCGCACCCGCGCCCGGCACGCCGTCGCCCGCGGCGGGCGCGTGACCGGCACCGCCCCCCGCCCGGCCGGGCGCCTGGCGCGCGCCGCCGCCCGCCTGGCCCCCGCCGCCGGCGAGCACGACGTCCTCAGCCCCGTGGCCGGCACCGGCGCCCTGTGGGCCGAGCTGGTCCGGCGGCTGCGCTCGCGCGGCGCCACCGTGCTGCTGGGCACCACCGCCCTCGCCCTGGAGGTCGCCGCCGGCCGCGTCGGCGCGGTGCGCGTGCGCGACGCCGACGGCGAGCGCCGCCTGGCCTGCCGCGCCGTCGTCGACGCGCTGCCCGAGCACCGGCGCCTGCTGGCGCCGGGGTCCATCGCCCTCACCCGCAGCCTCGACACCCACCTGGTGCACCTGCTCGTGGAGGCGCCCGACGGCGCCCCCGTGGGTCCCGCCGCCCACGACGTCACCGTGGACGTCACCGCGGGCCCCGCCGCGGGCGCCGGTCCGGCCGGCGGCGGGCTGCGCACCGCGCGCCTGACCCCCGCGCGCGCCTGGCGCCCGCGCACCCTGGCCCGCCGCGCCGGCGCGGTGCTGCGCGCGGAGCTGCGCAGCACCGGCGACGACGCGCTGTCGGCCCTGGACGAGGCGGGCCTGCGCCGGCTGGTGCAGGCCGAGCTGCCCGCGCTGGGCGTCACCGCCCCGGTGCGCGTGCTCGACGACGCCGTGCTGCACCTGCCCGCCAGCGTGCCCGTCCCCGGCGGCGAGGCCGGCGCCGACCTGCCCGCCGGCCTGGTGCGCGCGGCGGACGGGCCGGTGCCCGGCGCCGGCGACGGGCTCGCCGCCGGCCGCGCCGCCGCGGCCCGGGTGCCCCTGCCGGTGCGCTGAGGGGCGCGGCCGCCGCCGCGCCACCGCCGCGCCACCGCCGCGCCACCGCCCCGGCGGGGCGTCGGTGGCGCGGCTTAGCCTCTAGGCGTGCCCGACCCCGCCACCTACCGCCCCAAGCCGGGGGAGGTCCCCGACGAGCCCGGCGTCTACCGCTTCCGCGACCCGCAGGGGCGGGTGATCTACGTCGGCAAGGCCAAGAGCCTGCGCCAGCGCCTGGCGAACTACTTCCAGGACCTCTCCGCGCTGCACCCGCGCACCATGGCGATGGTCACCACCGCGGCCAGCGTGGAGTGGACGGTGGTCTCCACCGAGGTCGAGGCCCTGCAGCTGGAGTACTCCTGGATCAAGGAGTTCGACCCGCGCTTCAACGTCAAGTACCGCGACGACAAGTCCTACCCCTACCTCGCCGTCACCATGGGCGAGGAGGTGCCGCGCGTGCAGGTCATGCGCGGCGTCAAGCGCAAGGGCACCCGCTACTTCGGCCCCTACACGCACGCCTGGGCCATCCGCGAGACCGTGGACCTGCTGCTGCGGGTGTTCCCCGTGCGCACCTGCTCCGCCGGCGTGTACCGGCGCGCGGCGCAGACCGGCCGCCCCTGCCTGCTCGGCTACATCGACAAGTGCTCCGCGCCGTGCGTGGGCCGGGTCTCCCCCGAGGAGCACCGCGCCCTGGCCGGGGACCTGTGCGACTTCGTCGCCGGCAACACCGCCCGCTTCGTGCGCCGCACCGAGCAGGAGATGCGCGCGGCCGCCGCCGAGCTGGACTTCGAGCGCGCCGCCCGCCTGCGCGACGACCTCGGCGCCCTGCAGAAGGCGCTGGAGAAGTCCGCCGTCGTGCTGCCCGACGCCACCGACGCGGACGTCTTCGCCTTCGCCGACGACGAGCTCGAGGCCGCCGTGCAGGTGTTCCACGTGCGCGGGGGCCGGGTGCGCGGCCAGCGCGGCTGGGTCGTGGAGAAGGTCGAGGACGTCGGCCCCGCCGAGCTCGTCGAGCAGCTGCTGCTGCAGGTCTACGGCGGGGAGTCCGGGGAGTCCGTGCCCCGCGAGGTGCTCGTGCCGCACCTGCCGGCCACCGTGGAGTCCGACGTGGAGGACTGGCTCAGCGAGCTGCGCGGCTCGCGCGTGGACCTGCGCGTGCCCCAGCGCGGCGACAAGCGCGCCCTGCTGGAGACCGTGCAGCGCAACGCCTCCCAGGCGCTGGCCCTGCACAAGACCCGCCGCGCGGGGGACCTGACCACCCGCAGCCAGGCGCTGCAGGAGCTGCAGGAGGCCCTCGGCCTGGACGAGGCGCCGCTGCGCATCGAGTGCTTCGACGTCTCGCACACCCAGGAGACGAACGTCGTCGCCTCGATGGTCGTCTTCGAGGACGGCCTGCCCCGCAAGGCCGACTACCGCCGCTTCAGCGTGCGCGGCGACGAGGGCGGCGTGGACGACACCCGCGCCATGCGCGAGGTCCTCACCCGCCGCTTCAAGCGCGCCCGCGCCGAGGAGGACGCCGGGGCCGCCGTCGTCGCCGGCCGCGCCGAGGCCGCGCTCGAGGACGGCGTGGACGGCGTGGACGGCGTGGACGGCGCGGACCCCCTGGACGGTGCCGGCGGTGCCGGGGTGGAGGTCGACGGCGAGGTCGGCCCCGGCGTGCTCGGCGGCGTCGACCCCGACACCGGCCGCCCGCGCCGCTTCGCCTACGCCCCCAACCTCGTCGTCGTCGACGGCGGCCGCCCGCAGGTGGACGCCGCCGCCCGGGCGCTGGCCGACGCCGGCGTCGTCGACGTCGCGCTGTGCGGGCTGGCCAAGCGCCTGGAGGAGGTGTGGCTGCCGGGCGAGGAGCACCCCCTGGTGCTGCCGCGCACCAGCCAGGGCCTGTTCCTGCTGCAGCGCGTGCGCGACGAGGCCCACCGCTTCGCCATCACCTACCACCGCTCCAAGCGCAGCAGGTCGATGACCAGCAGCGCCCTGGACGGGGTGCCGGGGCTGGGGCAGGCGCGCCGGGCGGCGCTGCTGAAGCACTTCGGCTCGGTCAAGAAGCTGCGCGCGGCCACCGTCGAGGACGTCGCGGCGGTGCCCGGCTTCGGCCCGCGCACCGCGGCCGCCGTGGTGGAGGCGCTGGCCGGCGCCCCGGCCCCGGAGCCCGCGGTGAACACCACGACCGGTGAGCTGCTGGACTGAGCGGTAGCGTCCGCGCGCGTGCACTCCTACGAACCCCGCGAGGGCCACCGCCTGGCGCACGACCCGCTGAACTCCATCGTGGCGCCGCGCCCCATCGGCTGGGTGTCCACCCTGGCCGCCGACGGGACGAGGAACCTGGCGCCCTACAGCTTCTTCAACCTCTTCAACTACTCCCCGCCGATCGTGGGCTTCTCCAGCACCGGGTACAAGGACAGCGCCGCGAACGCGCAGGCGACGGGGGAGTTCGTCTGGAACCTCGCCTCCGTCGCGCTGGCCGCCCCGATGAACGAGACGTCGGCGCCGGTGGGCCCGGACGTCGACGAGTTCGACCTCGCCGGGCTGGAGGCGGCGCCCTCCGCGCTCGTGGCGCCGCCGCGCGTGGCGCTCAGCCCGGTGGCCTTCGAGTGCCGGGTCAGCCGGGTGCTGCGGCTGACCGACGCCGCCCAGCGCGAGGTCGACGCCTGGCTGGTGCTCGGCGAGGTGGTCGTGGTCCACATCGACGAGCGCCTGCTCGTCGACGGCGTCTTCGACACCCTCGCCGCCGACCCGCTGCTGCGCGGCGGCGGGCCGGCCGACTACTTCACCCTGGGCGCCGAGCGCCGCCTGCGGATGCGCCGGCCGGACGCCGGGAGCGCCGCCGGCCGGTGAGCCCGGCACCCCGCGGCGCCCACGCTGCGCAACGGGACGTCACGCAGCGACAGCGGAGCGTGCAGGCCTCGTCGCGCGCGACACGCCCGGGGTGACAGGATGACACCCGTGGAACCCCCGGCCGACGACCGTCCCGACGCTCCCGCCGACGAGGCCGCCGCCCGCCCCCGCAGGACCGAGCTGCTCGTCATCACCGGCATGTCCGGCGCCGGGCGCTCGACCGCCGCCAAGGCCCTGGAGGACCTCGGCTGGTACGTCGTGGACAACCTGCCGCCGCAGATGCTCGAGCCGCTGGCCGAGCTCGCCGCCCGCGCCGGGCTCTCCGTGCCGCGCATCGCCGTGGTCGTCGACGTGCGCGGGCGCAGCTTCTTCGCCGAGCTCACCGGCACCCTCGCCGCCCTGGACACCCGCCACGTCTCCCCGCGCGTGCTCTTCCTCGACGCCACCGACGAGGTCCTGGTGCGCCGCTTCGAGTCCGTGCGCCGCCCGCACCCGCTGCAGGGCGACGACCGCATCGTCGACGGCATCGCGCGCGAGCGCGCCCTGACCGGCGACCTGCGCTCGCGCGCCGACGTCGTCGTGGACTCCTCCTCCTTCAACGTCCACCAGCTCGGCGCCCTGGTGTCCTCGCTGTTCGAGGCCGAGGGCACCGAGGACCTGCGCGTGACCGTCATGAGCTTCGGCTTCAAGTACGGCACCCCCGCCGACGCCGAGCACATCGCCGACGTGCGCTTCCTGCCCAACCCGCACTGGGAGCCGGACCTGCGCCCCCTGACCGGGCAGGACGCCCCCGTCTCGGAGTACGTGCTGTCCGCCGAGGGCGCCCTGCCCTTCCTGGACCGCTACGCCGGGGCCCTGGAGCCCGTCCTGGCCGGCTACCGCCGGGAGAACAAGCGCTACGCGACCATCGCCTTCGGCTGCACCGGCGGCAAGCACCGCTCCGTCGCCGTCGCCGAGGAGCTCGGCGCCCGGCTGCGCCGCGAGGGCGTGGGCGTGCGGGTCCTGCACCGCGACCTGGGGCGCGAGTGAGCCTGCCGACCGGCCCGATCCCCGTCACCGGAGCCCTGCCGCACCGCCCCGCCGCCCCCGACGCCCCCGCGGTCGTCGCGCTGGGCGGCGGCCACGGCCTGTCCGCCTCGCTGTCCGCGCTGCGCCACCTCACCGACCGCCTCACCGCCGTGGTGACCGTCGCCGACGACGGCGGCTCCTCCGGGCGGCTGCGCCGCGAGCTGGGCGTCCTGCCGCCCGGGGACCTGCGCATGGCCCTGTCGGCGCTGTGCGACGACTCCGAGTGGGGCCGCACCTGGCGCGACGTGCTGCAGCACCGCTTCGACAGCGCCGGCGGGCTGCACCAGCACGCCACCGGCAACCTGCTCATCGCCACCCTGTGGGAGCTGCTCGGCGACGAGGTCGCCGGCCTGGACTGGGTCGGCCGGCTGCTGGGCGCGCGCGGCCGCGTGCTGCCGATGGCCGCCGTCCCGCTGGACATCGAGGCCGACGTGCTGGGCCTGGTGCCCGGCGACGAGAGCGCCCCGACCCCCGTGCGCGGGCAGGTCGCGGTGGCCTCCACCACCGGGCGCGTGGCCGGCGTGCGCCTCGTGCCGCCGGACCCGCCGGTGCCCGCCGAGGTGCTCGAGGCGGTGCGCACCGCGGACTGGGTGGTGCTGGGGCCGGGGTCGTGGTTCACCAGCGTCCTGCCGCACCTGATGGTCCCCGCCCTGGCGCAGGCCCTGAGCACCACCGCCGCCCGCGTGTGCGTCACCCTCAACCTGGCCGTGCAGCCGGGGGAGACCGACGGCTTCAGCGCCGAGGCGCACCTGGAGGTCCTCGCCGCCCACGCCCCCGGCCTGCACGTCGACGCCGTGGTGGCCGACCCGGTGGCCGTGGGCGACCCGGGCGCGCTGGCCGGCGTGGCGCACGCGCTGGGCGCCGAGCTGGTGCTGCGGCCCGTGGCCGCCGCCGGCGGCACCGCCCAGCACGACGCGCTGCTGCTGGCGGCGGCCTACCGGGACGTGTTCACCGGGCCGCCCGGGCGGGCGCCGCGGGGGCGCTCGTGAACGGCCCGCCGGGCGGGGCGCGCGGTAGCGCCGGCGCCCGCGCGGCGAGGGGCACGCAGGGGGCGGCGCGGTGCGCGCCGCCCGGGCACGCGAGGTCCGAGGAGGACAGGACATGGCGATGACGGCGGCGGTCAAGGACGAGCTGAGCCGGCTGCCGGTGACGACGACCGCGGCGCGCAAGGCCGAGGTGTCGGTGATGCTGCGCTTCGCCGGCGGGCTGCACATCGTCTCCGGGCGCATCGTCATCGAGGCGGAGCTGGACTCCGCCTCGATCGCGCGCCGCCTGCGGCGCGACATCGCGGACGTGTTCGGGCACTCCAGCGACCTGCTGGTGGTGCAGGCCTCCGGGCTGCGCCGCGCCACCCGCTACGTGCTGCGCGTGGCGCGCGACGGCGAGTCGCTGGCGCGCCAGACGGGCCTGCTGGACACGCGCGGCCGGCCCGTGCGCGGGCTGCCCTCGCACATCGTGTCCTCCTCCACGCAGATCGCCGAGGCCGCCTGGCGCGGGGCGTTCCTGGCCCGCGGCTCGCTCACCGAGCCGGGCCGCTCCGCCGCACTGGAGGTCACCTGCCCCGGCCCGGAGGCCGCCCTGGCCCTGGTCGGCGCCGCGCGCCGCCTGGAGCTGTCCGCCAAGGCGCGCGAGGTGCGCGGGGTGGACCGGGTCGTGCTGCGCGACGGCGACGCCATCAGCGCGCTGCTGACGCGCCTGGGCGCGCACGACGCGATGATGACGTGGGAGGAGCGGCGCATGCGCCGCGAGGTGCGCGCCACCGCCAACCGCCTGGCCAACTTCGACGACGCGAACCTGCGCCGCTCCGCGCGCGCCGCCGTGGCCGCGGGCGCGCGGGTCGAGCGGGCCCTGGAGCTGCTCGGCGACGACGTGCCCGACCACCTGCTGCAGGCCGGCCGGCTGCGCCTGGAGCACAAGCAGGCCAGCCTGGAGGAGCTCGGCCAGCTGGCCGACCCGCCCATGACCAAGGACGCCATCGCCGGGCGCATCCGCCGGCTGCTGGGCATGGCCGACAAGCGCGCCGGCGAGCTGGGCGTGCCCGGCACCGAGTCCGGCCTCACGCCGGACAAGCTCGACGCCTGACGCCGGGGGGGGGGGGGCGGGGGGCGGGCGGGGGGGGGGGCGGGGGGGGGGGGGGGGGGGGGGGGGGGGTGGGGGGGGGGCGGCGGG
>NZ_JBJLSG010000187.1:0-8465 GCF_050871925.1 Kineococcus gurbantunggutensis | reverse complement strand
CCCCGGCCCCCCCCCGGCGCGGGCGGGGGGGGGCCCCCGCCGCCCCCCCCCCCCCCCCCCCCCCCCCCCCCCCCCCCCCCCCCCCCCCCCGTGCTGCGCGACGAGGACGTGCAGCTGTCGCTGTTCCTGCTGTACGAGCTGCACTACCGCGGCCTGGAGGGCGTCGACGACGCCCTGGAGTGGGACCTGGGCCTGCTCGGCGTGCGCGAGGAGCTCGAGGGCCCCTTCGAGGCGGCGGTGCGCGCGCTCGTGGAGGTGCCCGAGGTGCCCGCCGAGGACGTCGCCGAGACGCTGTTCGCGATGGCCGCCGCCGACGGCGGGCCGAGCGTCAGCGCGTTCCTGCAGCGGCACGCCACCGTGGAGCAGGTGCGCGAGTTCCTGGTGCACCGCTCGATCTACCACCTGAAGGAGGCGGACCCGCACACGTGGGCGGTGCCGCGCCTGGCCGGCGGGCCCAAGGCGGCGCTGGTGGAGGTGCAGGCCGACGAGTACGGCGGCGGGCGCCCGGAGCGGATGCACTCGGCGCTGTTCGCCCGCACGATGCGCGCGCTGGGGGTGGACGACTCCTACGGCCGCCACCTGCCCTCGGTGCCGGCCACCACCCTGGTCGGCACGAACGCGATGTCGCTGTTCGGGCTGCACCGCCGCCTGCGCGGGGCGATCGTCGGGCACCTGGCGGTGTTCGAGATGACCTCCTCGCTGCCGAACAAGGCGTACGGCAACGGGTTGCGCCGGCTGGGCTTCGACGCGGACGCGACGTGGTTCTTCGACGAGCACGTGCAGGCCGACGCCGTGCACGAGCAGATCGCCGGGCGCGACCTGGCCGGGGCGCTGGCCCGGCGCGAGCCGGAGCTGGCCGCGGACGTGCTCTTCGGCGCGGCGGCGTGCCTGGCGCTGGACGCGCTGGCCGGCGAGCACCAGCTGGCGCGCTGGCAGGACGGGCGCACCTCGCTGCTGGCGCCGTGGTCCTGACGCCGTGGTGCTGACGCCCGGGGCCGCGGTGCCCCGCGAGCCGGTGGCGGAGTACGTGGTGCCGCTGCGCTGGTCGGGGCGCCCGGACGCCGAGGTGGGCGAGCTGGCGGCCTACCTGCACGCGCTGTCGGCGCAGGTGGACGTCACCGTCGTGGACGGCTCGCCGGAGGAGGACTTCGCCCGGCACGCGGCGAGCTGGACGCGCTCGGCGGGGGTGCGGCACGTGCGCCCGCGCCCCTGGCCCGGCCGCAACGGCAAGGTCGCCGGGGTGGTCACCGGCGTGCTGGGCGCGCGCCACGAGCACGTCGTCGTCGCCGACGACGACGTGCGCTACGGGCCGGCGGAGCTGGTGGCGGTGGTGGCGGCGCTGGAGGCCGGCGCGGACGCGGTGCGCCCGCAGAACGTGTTCTCCCCCGCCCCCTGGCACGCCCGCTGGGACACCGCCCGCTCCCTGGTGAACCGCGCCTTCGGCGCCGACTACCCCGGCACGATCGCGGTGCGCCGCAGCACGTTCGAGGTCATGGGCGGCTACGACGGCGACGTGCTGTTCGAGAACCTGCAGATGCTGCGCACGGTCGAGGCCGCCGGCGGGCGCGTCGTGGCGGCCTCGGACGTGTACGTGCGGCGCCTGCCGCCCACCGCGCGGCACTTCGCCGGCCAGCGGGTGCGCCAGGCCTACGACGACTTCGCCCAGCCGTGGCGGCTGGCGGTGGAGGCCTCGTGGCTGCCGCTGCTGGTGCTGGCGGCCCGCCGCGGGCGCGGGGCGGCGGCGGCCGGGGCCGGGGCGCTGGCCGCGGTGGCGGTGGCCGAGGTGGGCCGGCGCCGGCACGGCGGGCGCGCGCACTACCCGGCCACGGCCGCGCTGTGGGCGCCGCTGTGGGCGGCGGAGCGGGCGGTGTGCGTGTGGGCCGCGATCGGGGCCCGCGCCCGCGGCGGCGTGCGGTACTCGGGGGGCCGGGTCCCGCACGCCGCCGGGCCGGTCGCGCCGGCGGGGCGGGTCAGCCGCGCGGCTGCGCCGGGTTCGTCGGGTCCCCGTGCGACGGCGGGTTGACCGGCGGCGCGTTCGTCGTGCTCGGGCTCAGGCCCGGGCCCTGCGCGGCGGGGGCGTGCTCGGGCTGCGCACCGGCCGGGTTCCCGCCGGAGGGCTGCGCGCCGGCGGCGAGCTGGTCGGCGCGCGCCCGCAGGACCGTGAGGACCGGCTCGCGCGCCCCGTGCGCCTCCTCGTACACGATGAGGTCGCCCACGCCGGCGGCGTCCAGGGAGCGGATGCGGTCGGCGAGGGTGGCCACCGGCAGGTGGTCGTAGTCGGGCACGGGCAGCGTCGAGCGCTCGTCGGAGCTCACGGTCTCTCCTTCTTCCTCGTCTCCCCGGGGCGGGACCGCCCCGGGGCCTCCGCGGTGCCCGCGCGCGGGCCGCGGACGGCTCAGGGGTGGTGGGCGGCGTTCAGGTCCACCCGGCGCGGCATGAGCAGGCCGAGCAGGACCATGCCCACGGCGAGCACCAGGTGCAGCCAGTCGTCGGCGGTGTTCAGCGGGACGACGTTCGCCCGGCTGTCGTCGGCGACGACCAGGCCGTAGACCCACAGCACGGCGTAGGCGACACCGCCGCCGATCAGGAAGGCGCGCGCGGCGGAGGCCGTCCGGGCGGCCAGGACGCCGAGGACGCCCAGGCCGAGGTGCAGCAGGTTGTGCAGCACGGAGACCTGGAACAGGCCCAGCAGCATCGCGCCGGAGTGGTGCCCGGCGCCGGCGAGCCGGTCGTAGTCGGTGGTGACGCCGGGGACGAACCCCGCGATCCCCACCAGGACGAACACCGCGCCGACGACGAGCGCGGTGGCCTGGACCGGGGAACGCCGGAGGGGGCGGGACGTGCGGGTCCCGTCGCTGGTCCTGGTGGCCATGGTGAGCTCCTCAACGTGCCGCGCCGGCGGCGGGCGCGGTGCGGGCACGGCCGGGCGGCCGGTCGGGAGGCGCGCTCTTGCACCTCGCCCTCCACGGTAGGCAGCCGGGCCGGGCGGGCAACTCGAGGCGGTGCGCGCCCGTGTCGGGGGCCGCTGCCAGGATCGGCGCCGTGAGCCCCTCGCCCCGCACCACCGACCCCGCCGTGCTGACCCGCGCCCTGACCGGCGCGGTGCGCGCCCTGGGCGCCGACGACGCCGGCGCCTTCGCCGAGGCCGGCGCGGCCCTGGCGGCCTTCGACCCCGGCGCGGCCCGCACCGTGCTGGGGCGGGTGCTGCGCGGGGCGCTGGAGGAGCTGCACCCCGACGGCCTGGACGCCGACGACCTGCGCGCGGTGGTGCAGCGCTGCGCGCGCTCGGCGCCGGCGTGGTTCGCCGGGCTGGACCCGCAGCTGCTCGTCGTGGCGCTGGTCGGCGCGCTGGGCGAGCACCCGGAGGCCGAGGAGGTGCCGCGCGCGCCCCACGAGGCGGTGCTGCGCCACGCGCTGCTGCTGGTGACCGACCTCGTGGCGGCCACCGGCCGGCCGCTGGCGCGGCACCTGGAGGCGGCGCTGGCGGAGGTGCGCCGGGCGGAGACGGTGGAGGTGCCCTGACGGGCGCCGGGTGCCGCCCCGCCGTCAGCGGCGCAGCGGCTCGTCGCCGGGCGGGTGCGGGGGCGCCAGCTGCTGCGGCTCGACCGCCCCGGTCCAGCCGGACTGCATCCGGCGCTCGGCGCCGCCGGCCCACTGGGCCACCAGGAGGCTGGCGTCGTCCTGCAGGACGCCGCCCTGGTGGGCCAGCACGGCGTGGACGATGCGGCGCACCGTCTCCGGCGCCGGCCGCGCGGCCGAGGCGGAGCGCTCGAGGTGGTCGGTGAGGCGCTCCAGGCCGAACAGCTCGCCGTCGGCGCCGCGGGCCTCGACGATGCCGTCGGTGTGCAGCACCACCCAGTCGTCGGGTTCGAGCACCTCCTCGCCGACCCGCAGCTCCACGGGGTCCTCCACCCCGGGCAGCCCGAACAGCACGCGGTGCCCGCCGGTGAGCTCCTTGACGACCTTGCCGCGGCGCATGACCAGCGGGGCCAGGTGACCGGCGTTGAGGTAGCGGAACCGGCCCGTGCGCAGGTGCAGCTGCCCCAGGACGCCGGTGACGAACTTCTCCCCGCCGCCCTGCTCGGCGACGTACCGGTCGATCTCGACGGCCGTGCCGCGCAGCCCCACGCCCTCGCGCCGGCGGTTGCGGTACGTCGACAGCGCCACCGCGGCCAGCAGGGTGCCGGCGAGGTCGTGGCCGGTGGCGTCGAAGAGGGCCAGGTGGGCGACGTCGTCCACGACGCTGTAGTCGAAGGCGTCGGCGGCCACCGCGTAGGCCGGCTGGAGCACCCCGGCGACCACGAGCCCCTCGCACGCGAACGTCAGCGGCGGCAGCAGCTGCCACAGCAGCTCGGAGGCGACCGTGCGGTGCTGGCGGCGCTGCACGCGGGTGAGGGCGTCGCCGTAGTGGGACTTGGCGGTGATCAGGTGCCCGCTGAGGTGGGCGAACAGCCGGCAGCGGTCGCCGAAGCCGGGGTCGTCCAGCTCGGCGGGGTCGGCGACGGTGACCTTCAGCACGCCGAGGCGGTCGGTGCCGTCGAGCACCGGCAGCCACACGCCCTGCCCGACGCCGGACCACTTCACGGGCTCGACGTCGCGGAAGCAGCGCCCCGCGAGCGTGGTGTCGATCGTCTGCGGGCGCGTGGCCTCGGCGCCGGCGGCCGGGACGGGCAGGAGCACCCGCTGCTCGTGGTCGACCAGGTGCAGCAGCACCTCCCAGCCCAGCTCCCGCCCCGCCAGGGCCAGGACGTCCGGCACCTGGCCGGGGCTGGCCAGGTGGGCCCGGTCGAGCAGGGTGCGCAGGGCCGCCAGCACCCGCGCGTCATCACTTGAAGCCACGAACAGTCACTCTAAGTCGCGCACCCCGGGGGCGCTCCCCCCGCGCGCCCCGTCCCGCGCGCCCCGTCCCGCGCGCCCCGTCCCGCGCGCCCCGTCCCGCGCGCCCCGTCCCGCGCGCCCTGTCCCGCGGGCTCAGTCCCGCGGCACCCCGGCGACCAGGTCGACCTCCACGACGGCGCCCACGGCCAGCCCGGTGACGCCCACGGTGGTGCGCGCCGGCAGCGGGCCGCTGAACCAGCGCTCGTAGGCGGCGTTGAACTCCTCGAACCCGGAGAAGTCCGTCAGGTACACCCGCACGTGCAGGGCGTCGTCCCAGGTGAGGCCGAAGCGGGCCAGCACCGCGGCGAGGTTGCGGCGCACCTGCTCGGCCTGCTCCGGCAGGCCGCCGGGCACCAGCTCGCCGGTGGCGGGGTCGGTGGGCATCTGGCCGGTGACGAAGACCAGGTCGCCGAAGCGGGTGGCGTGCGCGAACGGGCCCACCCGCGGCGGCACCCCGTCCCCGTCGCCGAACACGAACGTCTCCTTGCGGCTCACGGGCCCTCCCCGGGATCGGTGCTGACGGCGGCGTCGGTGCTGACGGCAGCGTCGGTACTGACGGCGGTGCTGACGGCGGTGCCGCGCGGTTCGACGAGCAGGCGCAGCCCGCCGCGCGGGCGCAGCGAGACCAGCGCCTCCACCCCGCTGCGCCGCCCCGGCACCGGGCGCACCGCGCGGTCGCGCAGCAGCGCGGCCAGCACGAACACCTCCTCCACCAGCGCCAGGTCCCGGCCGATGCACTGGCGCGGGCCGGCGCCGAAGGGCACGTAGGCGTCGCGGCGCGGGGCGTCCAGGAACCGCTCGGGGCGGAACTGCCCCGGGCTCGGCCACAGCGCCGGGTCCCGGTGCAGCGCCCACGTGCTGACGATGACGAGCGTGCCCGCGGGCACCGGCACCCCGGCCACCACGTCGTCGGCCAGCGCCCGGCGGGTGACCACCCACGCCGGCGGGTACAGCCGCAGCGCCTCGTCCACGACGGCGCGCGCGTAGCGCAGCCGCGGCAGGTCCGCCCACACCGGCTCGCGCGCGCCGCCGGGCGGGCCGAGCACCTCGGCCAGTTCCGCCTGCAGGCGCCGCTGCGCGGAGGGCTCGCGCGCCAGCAGGTCCAGCGTCCACGTCAGCGAGGAGGCCACCGTCTCGTGGCCGGCGACGACGAAGGTGACGAGCTCGTCGCGCACCTCGCGCGGGCCCATCCCGGCGCCGAGCATCAGCCCGACCACGTCGGAGGCGCCCTCCTCGACGCCGCGGGCGCGGCGCTCGGCGAGGATGCGCGCGCACACCGCGTCGATCTCGGCGACCCGCGCGGCCAGCGCCCGCCGCGAGGGCGTGGGCCACGAGGACGGCACCGGCGAGGAGGCCCGGCCCACCACCAGCTCCAGCGCCTCCCCCACCGCCTCGACGAGGCGCTGGGCGACGCCGGAGAGGTCCGCGGCGGCCAGGGTGCGCCCGACGACCTCCAGGGAGGCGCGCGAGACGGCGTCGAGCACGTCCAGGGGCCGCCCCGGCGGCAGGGCGTCCACCTCCGCGCGCAGCGAGCGCGCCGCGGCCACGGCGTGCCCGGCCACCGCGTCCAGGGAGCCGTGGTGGAACGCCGGCTGCACCACGCGCCGGTGCCGGCGCCAGGTGTCCCCGTCGCCGGCGAGCAGCCCCGGCCCGGTCACCGAGGCCAGCGCGCCGTACTGGACGGTCGCCTTGCCGTAGCCGCGGGCGTTGTCCACCAGCACCCGGCGCACGCCGGCGGGGTCGTTGAGGACCAGCACGGGCGTGCGCGGCAGCGGGATCGCGGCGGTGCCGCCGTAGCGGCGCGAGACGCCGGCGAGGAACTCGTGCGGGGCGCGGCGGATGGCCGGCACGGCGCGCACCATGTCCCACGGCAGCGGCCCGTCGGCCTCCAGCGGGGTGTAGCGGGCGTTCCTGCGGGCGGGCGCTCCGGGCGCGTTCAGAGGTAGAGCCCGGTCTGGCCGTCCTCGACGCGCGGCGCGGCGACCGCGTGCAGGTCGCGCTCGCGCAGCAGCACGTACCCCTTGCCCGCCAGCTCCACCTCGGCCTTGTCCTCGGGGTCGAACAGCACCCGGTCGCCGGTCTGCACCTGGCGCACGTGCGGGCCCACCGCCATCACCGAGGCCCACGACAGCCGGCGCCCGACGGCGGCGGTGGCGGGGATGACGATGCCCGCGGAGGACTTGCGCTCGCCGGCGTCGTCGGCGGACACGAGCACGCGGTCGTGCAGCATGCGGACGGGCAGGCGGGCGGGGTCGGCGGGCGCGCTCACCCGCGGAACGGTAGCGCCCCCGCAGCCGGGTCGGCTCGGGGGCGCTGGGGGTGCGGGGCGCGTCAGCGGCGCTTGCGCACCGCCCGCACCACGAGCAGCGCGGTGACGCCGAGGACGGCGGCGCCCGCGGCGGCCAGGCGGCCGGTGCGCGGGGTGCCGTCGGGGTGGGTGGCGAAGGCGGTCGCCCTCTCGCGGGCCGAGGTCAGCGCCCGCTTCCTGATCGCCGCGGGCTGCAGCCGGCCGCTCAGCTCGTCGATCGTCCCGGCCAGCTGCGCGCGCCGCAGCTCCACCTCGCGCTCCAGAGCGCGCGGGTCGCTCGTGGTGATCTCGGCCTTGCCCTCGCTGGCCGTCACGGCCACCTCCTGCCCGTCGAACGGGGTCGTCTCCAGCCGGGGGGCGCGTGCCGCCCGGCGCCGGTGCTGCGCCGGGCCCCGGGGGCCCGGCCGTCCGCCGAACCGTACCGGAGGGGCCCGCCCCGGACCCCCCGGGCGCACCCGCGACGCACCGGGGAGGCACCGGGGGCGCCCGCCGGGACGCGCGCGGGACCGGCCCGGGAGCCGTGAGGGGCGCGCCCGGCGGTGGCGTCGGGGCGCGCGGGCCGGGGCGTTAGCGTGCGCGCATGACCGCCCGCCTCGCCCCCGGCGACCCCGCGCCCGACTTCACCCTGCCCGCCCACGACGGCAGCACCGTGACCCTGTCGCAGCTGCGCGGCGAGCACGTCGTCGTGTACTTCTACCCGGCCGCGATGACGCCGGGGTGCACGACGCAGGCGTGCGACTTCCGCGACTCCCTCGACGCGCTGGCCGCCTCCGGCTACAGGGTGCTGGGCGTGTCCCCGGACCCGGCGGCCACGCTGGCCTCCTTCGCCGAGCGCGACGGGCTGACGTTCCCGCTGCTGTCCGACACCGAGCACGCGGTGCTGGAGGCGTACGGCGCCTGGGGCGAGAAGACGAACTACGGGCGCACCTCGGTGGGCGTGATCCGCTCCACCGTGGTGGTGGACCCCGCCGGCCGGGTGGAGCTGGCGCAGTACAACGTGCGGGCCAAGGGGCACGTGGCCAAGCTGCGCCGCGAGCTGGGCCTGGACGGCGGCTGAGCACCCGCCAGGCGTCCGCTGAGCGCCCGCCGCGGCGCCCGCCCGGGCGATCGCGCGGACGCCGCGCCCGCACCGCCGCGCTGGGCTAGGCTCGTCCGTCGCGAGCGGGAGTGGTGTAACTGGCAGCCACGCAGGATTTAGGTTCCTGTGCCTCCGGGCGTGCGGGTTCGAGTCCCGTCTCCCGCACCGCCACCGGTGCGCCGGCGCGCCCCGCGCGCCGGC
>NZ_JBJLSG010000186.1:0-8663 GCF_050871925.1 Kineococcus gurbantunggutensis | reverse complement strand
CGTGGGGGGTGGGGGGGTGGCCGGGCGGGGGGGCGGGCGTGGGGGTGGCTTAGTTGTTCGTGCCTGTTAGCCCCACCCCGGAGGCGCTGGGGCGGGGCGGGGGCGGCCCGCGGGCCGGGGCCTCCCCGGCCGCCGCGCGCACCCCCCTGCCGCCGGCGGAGTCCTTCCCCGCCTCGCGCGCGGCGCTCGCGCGCCCCCACGCGAGCCTCCCCCCCCACCCGGCGCTCCCGCCGGCGACCCGCACCGCCGCTGCTGCGGCCCGACCCACAACTGGCAGGTGGTGACATGGCGCTGACCCCCACGGCTTTCGACTGGGTCTGCACGCTCGTCCGCAAGGAGAGCGCGATCGTCCTGGAGAAGGGCAAGGAGTACCTGGTCGAGTCCCGCCTCGTGCCGCTGGCGCGGGCCGCGGGCGCGGCCGACGTCAACGCGTACGTCGACGGCGTGCGCCTGCGCCCGGACCGCCGGGCGCAGACCGCGATCGTCGAGGCGCTGACGACGAACGAGACGTCGTGGTACCGCGACGGCGCCCCGTTCCAGGCCTTCTCCACCACGGTGGTCCCGGCCCTGAAGCAGTCGCGCGCCTCGACGCGCTCGCTGCGCATCTGGTCCGCGGCCAGCTCCACCGGCCAGGAGGCCTACAGCCTGGCCATCAGCCTGCAGGACTCCGTCGTCGCCGAGGGCTGGCGCGCGGAGATCATCGGCACGGACATCTCCACCGAGGTCCTGGAGAAGGCCAAGGCGGGGACGTACTCGCAGCTGGAGGTCAACCGCGGCCTCCCGGCGCCCCTGCTGGTCCGGCACTTCACGCGGGCCGGCATGAACTGGCAGGTCAACCAGAACCTGCGCCAGATGGTCAGGTTCCAGCAGCTGAACCTGACCAGCAGCTACGCCGCACTGGGCCAGTTCGACGTGGTCTTCCTGCGGAACGTGCTCATCTACTTCGACCTCGCCACGAAGAGGGACATCCTCACCCGGGTCCGCAGGGCTCTGCGCCCGGACGGGTACCTCTTCCTCGGCGGGGCCGAGACGACGCTCGGCGTCGACGACAACTGGGAACGGCAACTCATCGGGCGGGTCTCCGTCCACCGGCCGAAGAACTGAGAGGAAAGAACGACATGAGGGCACTGGTCGTCGACGACTCCCGCGCCATGCGGAAGATCATCGCCGGGGCGCTGCGCAAGCTGGGTTACGAGGTCGTGGAGGCCGCCGACGGCGCCGAGGCGCTGAAGGTCCTCCAGGAGGGCCCCCTGCCCGAGCTGGCGACCGTCGACTGGAACATGCCGGTGATGGACGGTCTGACGTTCGTCACCCAGGTCCGGGCGATCCGCGAGTACCGCTCGCTGAGCATCATGATGGTGACCACCGAGGCCGAGCACGGGCAGATCGTCCGCGCCCTGGCCGCCGGTGCGCACGAGTACCTGATCAAGCCCTTCACCGTGGACGCGCTGGAGGAGAAGCTCGCCCTGCTGGGCCTGCTGCCGGAGGTGACCGCGTGACCCAGGACACCGGTCTCGAGGCTCAGCAGGTCGTCGACTACGTCGAGGACGAGGCCCTCGCGCAGATCGTCGACCAGATGTGGCAGTCCTACTTCGGGCACGTCGAGCCGCTGCTGCCGGCGTTCGACCCGCAGGAGGTCCCCGCGCCGCTGCTGTGCGCGAGCGTCGGCATCTCCGGCGCCCGCCCCGGCCTGGTGACGGTGCTCGTGCAGGAGTCGGCGGCCAAGCCGCTGGCCGCCGCCCTCCTGCAGGAGGACGGCGAGCTGACCGACGACGACGTGTACGACGCGCTGGGCGAGGTCGCCAACATCATCGGCGGCAACATCAAGGCCCTGGTGCCGGACGCCGGCGCCCTGGGCCTGCCGGCCATCGCCGAGGCCCCGCCGCTGCCGCGCTCCAACAGCCGCTGCGCGGCGCGCCTGGACGCCAACTGGCAGGGCCACTGGATGACGTTCATCGTGTGGCTGTCCGGCTCGGGGGCCTGACGTGAAGGCCCTCGTGGTGGACGACAGCCGCGTCATGCGTCAGATCGTCATCCGCACCCTGCGCCAGGCGGGCTTCGACTGGGTCGAGGTCGTGCAGGCCGAGAACGGGCGGGAGGGTTTCGAGGCGGTCCGCGCCGAGAACCCCGACATCGTCCTCTCGGACTGGAACATGCCCGAGGCGTCCGGCATCGAGATGCTGCAGAACCTGCGCGGTTCGGGCCTCGACGTGCCGTTCGGGTTCGTCACCTCCGAGGGCTCGGAGGAGATGCGCGAGAAGGCCGCCGCCGCCGGCGCGCTCTTCCTCATCGCCAAGCCGTTCACGCCCGAGATGTTCGCGGAGGCCCTGACGCCGGTCCTCAAGGCCGACGGCACGGTCGACGCCACGGCGGTGGCGGCCCCGGCCGCCGCCGCCGAGCGTCCCGCGGTGACGATGGACAGCAGCCCGCTGCCCTCGAACCTGGCGATCCGCAACCTGCTGGAGGACCTCCTCGGCCGCGAGGTCGAGGTCTCCCCGGGCACCCCGTGCCCGGTGGGCGGCAAGCCCGGTGCCGCGGTCGGCCTGTACGTCGACGACCGGCTGCGCTCCGCGGCCGTCGCGGTCTTCGACTTCGCGCTGGCCGCGCACGCCGGCGCGGCGATCGGCCTGCTGCCCCCCGGGGCCAGCGAGGCCGCGATCGAGGACGGCGAGCTGTCCGAGGCGCTGCGCGTCAACGCCAACGAGGTGCTCAACATCATGGCCTCGCTGTTCAACGTCGAGGGTGCCCCGCACCTGAAGCTGCACGCCGCGTACGCCCCGGGCGAGGTCCTGCGCCCGGACGTGACCCAGTGGGCCACGAGCACCGGCAGCCGCCTCGACCTGGACGTCAAGGTCGCCCGCTACGGCAGGGGTCGGCTCAGCATCGTCACGGTCTGAGCCGCACCCCCGCAGCACCGCCGCAGCACGCCCACGGCCCCCGTCGCACCCGCGGCGGGGGCCGTCGGCGTCCCCGGGCGTTCCCGCCCGCAGCGGCCCCGGCGCCGGTAGCGTCGTGCTGCGCGACGCCGCGTCGCGCCCGGGGAGGTGCGCCGTGCAGGACGCGTGGTCCGACATCGTCTTCTTCGCCGTGCCGGTGGTGCTGGCCCTGGCCTGCCTCGGCGCCGCGGTGCACCGGGGGCACCCGCGCGGCGGCCGGCCCCGCGCCGCGGAGGTCCACGACCGGCGCGCCGACGCGCACCGGCGGCACGAGGGCACGGCGCAGGGGCTGACCGGCGGGTACTGGCTCGGCGGCCACGGCTACGGCGGCGGCGGTGGCCCCGCCGGGGGCTGCGACCCCGGCGGCGGGTTCGGCGGGGGTTTCGGCGGCGGGGACGGCGGTGGCGGCGGGAGCTGCTGAGCCCCCGCACCGCGCCGGGGGAGCGGGCGGAAGCCCCCGCCGCGCCCCGGCGTTGCCCACGGCGTGGTCGTCGAACTGTTCACCTCGGCGTTCTGCGGGCCCTGCCGCAGCGCCCGCGCCGTCCTGACCGAGGCCGTGCGGCTCGTCCCGCGCGCCCGCCTCACCGAGGTCGACGTCGCCGACGACCCGGTGCGCGCCGAGGCGGCCGGCGTCACCAGCACCCCCACGGTCCTCGTGCGCACCGACGACGGCGCCGAGGTGTTCCGCGCCGCGGGCGCCCCCTCGCTCGCCCAGGCGCTGGCGGCGCTGGCGCGCGCGGCCTGAGGGCCGCGCCCACCGGCGCGCCCGCCTCGCCCAGCGCGGTCGGTCGGAGGGGTCCGCCGGCGGGCTCAGCAGCCGCGGCGCTGCTCCCGGGTCAGCACGACCGTCGTCGTCGCGCCCGCCCCGCTGCGCTGCCACCCGGCCGCCGGCCGCAGCGGCAGCGGCGGCGGGGCCGGGCGCCCCAGCAGGTAGCCCTGCGCGCACTCCACGCCCAGGTCCCGCAGCACCGCCAGCTCCGCGGCCCGCTCCACGCCCTCGGCGACCATCGTCGAGCCCACCTCGGCGGCGAAGCCCACCAGCGCCCGCGCCACCGCCCGGCGGGCCGGGTCGGCGTCGATGCCGCGCACGAACGCGATGTCGAGCTTGACCACGTCCGGGGACAGGTGCAGCACGTGCTGCAGGCTCGCGAACCCCGACCCGGCGTCGTCGACCGCGAGCCGCAGCCCCCCGGCGCGCAGCTCCGCGGTGCTCTCCGCCAGCGCCGCGTAGTCCGCCACGGGGTCGTGCTCGGTGACCTCCACGACGAGCCGCTCCGGGTGCGAGGCCAGCAGCAGCCCGCGGACCTCCTCGTCCAGCAGCGCCTCGGCCGAGGCGTTGACGCTCAGGTAGGCGCCGGGCGGCACCTCGTCCAGCAGCGCCACCGCGGAGGCCACCGCCGCCCGCTCCAGCCGCACCCCCGCGCCGGCGGAGCGGGCGTCGGCGAACACCTGCTCGGGGCGGCGCGGGTAGCCGTCCGGGCCGGTGAAGCGGCTGAGGGCCTCCGCGCCCACGAGGGCGCCGGTGCGCAGGTCCACCACGGGCTGCAGCACGGTGCCGCGCCCGCGGCCGCGCACCAGCGCGTCCAGCGACGCCAGCCGGTCGCTGCGCTCGGCGCGCCGCCGGTCGCGGTGGTGCAGCACCCCGGCCACGAGCGCGGCCACGACGTGCAGCGCCTCCACCTGCCGCGAGCCCAGCGGCTCGGCCGGGTCCGCCGGCACCCCCAGCAGCCGCCCGCCGGGCGTGCCGTCCGGGCGCAGCACGTCCACCGCCAGCACCTCGCGCGCCAGGTCGGTGCGGTCGAGCAGGCGCACCGTGGCGCGCACGTCCAGGGTGCTGGAGGTCTGCTCCACGACCGGGCGCTCGCCCTCGCGCCCCGTGCGCGCCAGCGCCGCGACCGGTGTGCCGAAGATGTCCCGGGCCAGGTCGAGCAGCTGGGCGACGGCGTCCTCGTCGTCGGGCACGCGCGCTCCCCCCGCCTCGCTCCAGAGCCCCTGCTGCGGGGCGTCCCGCGGCGGCCACCCCGCGCCGAGGCGCGACGGCGGGTCCCCTCCACCCCGGTCCGAGGCACGACCCTGGCAGACGACGCCGCACCCGGCAACGCTGAGGACCCCCGCGGCGCCGCGCCCCGCCGTGCGGGACGGGACGGGACGCGGCGGGACCTCAGCGGTGCGCGGGCCGCCCGGTGGGGCCGTGCCGGCGCATCCGCCACACCGCGCCCATGGCCTCGGTGATGATCGCCCCGGACATCTTCGAGGTGCCCGAGGTGCGCTCGGTGAACAGGATCGGCACCTCGCGCACCGTCGCCCCGCGCTGCAGCGCCGCCAGCGTCGTCTGGATCTGGAACGCGTACCCGGCCGCGGTCAGCGCCGACAGGTCCAGCGAGCGCAGCAGGTCCGCCCGCCACGCCTTGTACCCGCCGGTCAGGTCCGCCACCGGCGCGCGCAGCAGCACCCGCGCGTAGGTGTTCGCCCCGCGCGAGAGGGCCTTGCGGTACCAGGGCCAGGCGTCGTCGAGGGCGCCGCCGGGCACGTACCGGGCGCCCAGGACGAGGTCCGCGCCGGCGGCGACCTCCTCCAGCATCCGCGGCAGCACCTCCACCGGGTGCGAGCCGTCGGCGTCCATCTGCACCACGACGTCGTGCTCGCCGGTGCGCAGCGCCTCGGCGAAGCCCGCCCGGTACGCCGCGCCCAGGCCGTCCTTGACGGTGCGCGTCAGCAGCCGCACCCGCCCCTCGGGCAGCTCCGCCGCCACGCGCCGCACGATCTCGCCGGTGCCGTCGGGGGAGGAGTCGTCGACGACGAGGACGTCGGGCCCGGCGGGGGAGTCCAGCAGCCGCTGCAGCATCACGGCGATGTTGCCGGCCTCGTCGTACGTGGGCAGGACGACGACGGCGCGGGGGGCGTGGGGCAACGGGGGCTCGCTCGGGTCGGTCGGGGCGGGGGACGGACGCCCGACGCTACCCCAGCCGTCCGGGCCGCCGGCGCCGTCCTCACAGGGGCGCCACAGTCCGCTGACCGCCCCCGCCCACCTCGGCCGCCGACGGTGGTGGCCAACGCGGGGGACCGCCACGGGGGCGGGCAGCGGAGGGGGTCGCGGTGGGCCAGGACGAGGTGCGCGAGGGGTCGCGGTGGGCGCGGGTGGAGCGGGGCGCGGGACCGGCCCCGCGGCCGGGCCCGGTGGCGACGGCCGGGGTGCCGGTGGTGCGGCCCGAGCCGCTGGGCGCGGCGGTGCCGTGGCCCGCGCCGCCCCGGGCGGGGTCGCCGGCCTCGGAGGTGGTGCTGGTGCGGGCGCGGCGCGCGGGCCGCGGCCGCTGGGTGCTGCCGGTGGCGGGCGCGGCGCTGGCGCTGGCCGGCGCCGGCGCCGGCTTCGCCGTGGGGCACGCCACCGCCGACGGGGCGGCGGGCACCGAGCGGACCACCACCGGGCAGAGCGGCGGGCCGTTCCCCGGTCAGCTCCCGGGTCAGCTCCCGGGTCAGCTCCCGGGTCAGCTCCCGGGTCAGCTCCCCGGACAGGACGGTGCCGGCCAGCCGGGCGGTCCTCCCGGCGGGTCCGGCGGCACCGGCGCCCAGGTGCCCGGCGGCACCGGCGCGACGACCGGCACCACGACCGGCACGACGACGACCTGAGCACCACCGGCCCCACCCCACGACACCGGAGCGGAGCACCGTGACCACCTCCCCCCTCACCACGAGCCCGGCGCCGGGCGGCGCGGCCGTCCCGGCCCCGGCGCCACCGCCGCGCTGGAGCCGCGGCGAGAGGGCCGCGGTCGCCGCGCTGCTGGCCGCCACCGCCGCCCTGCACCTGTGGGACCTGTCCGCCTCGGGCTGGGCGAACTCCTTCTACTCCGGTGCCGTGCAGGCCATGACGAAGGACTGGACGGCGTTCTTCTTCGGCTCCGCCGACGCCGGGAACACCATCACCGTCGACAAGCCGCCCGCCTCGCTGTGGGTGGTGGCGGCCTCGGCGCGGGTGTTCGGGTTGTCGAGCTGGAGCGTGCTGGTGCCGCAGGCGCTGATGGGCGTGGCGGCCGTGGCCGTGCTGCACGGCGCGGTGCGCCGCGTCGCCGGGCCGGTCGCCGCGCTCGTCGCGGGCGCGGTGCTCGCGCTGACGCCGGTGGCGGTGCTGATGTTCCGCTTCAACAACCCCGACGCGCTGCTCGTGCTGCTGCTGGTGTCCGCCGCGCACGCGGTGGTGCGGGCGCTGGAGGCGGCGCGCACCCGCTGGCTGGTGCTGGCCGGCGTCCTCGTCGGGTTCGCGTTCCTCACCAAGACCGCGCAGGCGCTGCTGCCGCTGCCGGCCTTCGCGCTGGCGCACCTGTGGGCCGCGCCCACCGGGTTCCTGCGGCGGGTCGGCCAGCTCCTGGCGGCGGGGGCCGCGCTCGTCGCCGGCGCCGGCTGGTGGTTCCTCGTCGCGGGCCTGTGGCCGGCGGGCAGCCGCCCCTACATCGGCGGTTCCACCGACGGCACGGCGTGGGACCTGGCGGTCGGCTACAACGGCCTGGGCCGGTTGTTCGGGAACGAGGGCGGTGGTGCGGCCGGTGCCGGCGGTGCCGCCCCGGCGGGTCCGCCCGGCGGTGCGGAGGCGCCCGCGGGGGGTTTCGGCGGCGGTGGCGGGGGTTTCAGCGCCGACGCGGGCTGGCTGCGGATGTTCGGCACCAGCGTGGGCGGTCAGGTCTCCTGGCTGCTGCCGGCGGCGCTGCTGCTGCTCGTGGCGGCCGCGGTGGTGACGTGGCGGCGCCCGCGCACCGACCGGGTGCGCGCCTCGCTGGTGGTGTGGGGCGGCTGGACGCTCGTCACGGCGCTCGTGTTCAGCCTCATGGAGGGCACGTTCCACCAGTACTACACGGTGGCGCTGGCCCCCGGGATCGCCGGCCTGGTCGGCGTCGGCGGCGCGGCCCTGTGGGCGCGGCGCGAGCGCGTCGCGGTGCGGGCGGTGCTGTCCGCGGCCGTGCTCGTCACCGGCGCGTGGGCGTTCGTGCTGCTGGGCCGCACCCCGGGGTTCGTGCCGTGGCTGCGCTGGGTCGTGGCCGTCCTGGCGCTGGCGGCGGCGGCCGGGCTGCTGCTGCGCCGCCCGGCGCGGCTGGTGGCGGCCTCGCTCGCGGCGGCGGTGGCGCTCTCGCTGGCCGGGCCGGCGGCGTACGCCGCCGAGACGGTGACCACCCCGCACACCGGCTCGATCCCGCTGGCCGGACCGGCCACCGCGGGGGGTGCGGGCCTGCCCGGCGGCGGCGCGCGCGGCGGGTCCGGTCGCGGGGCGTTCCCCGGCGGTGCCGCACCCGGTGCCGCGCCCGGTGCCGCGCAGGGCGGCGGGTTCGGCGGTGGCGGTGGTGGCGGCGGCGAGCAGGTCGGCGAGGAGCTGGTGGCGCTGCTGCGCGCGGCCGGCACGACGTGGTCCGCGGCGACGACCTCGACGAGCTCCTCGGCGGGCTACGCCCTGGCCAGCGGCACCGACGTCGTGGGGATCGGCGGGTTCTCCGGCTCCGACCCCGCGCCCACGCTGGAGCGGTTCCAGCAGCTCGTGGCCGACGGGCAGGTCCGCTACTTCCTCGTCGGCGGGGGCGGGGGCGGCGGCCGGGGCGGTTCCTCGGAGATCGCCACCTGGGTGCGGGAGAGCTTCTCCTCCACCACGGTCGACGGCACCACCGTCTACGACCTGACGGCCCCCCTGGCCGGCTGACCCGCCCCGCGCGCGGAACCCGCGGTGGTCGAGGAAGTGGCCACTTCCTC
>NZ_JBJLSG010000185.1:0-8681 GCF_050871925.1 Kineococcus gurbantunggutensis | reverse complement strand
GCCCCGGCCACCTCTGCGGGCGGCCGGGGCGCCGGGAGCGCGGGGAGGGGCGTCGGCTCCGGCACCCCCAGGCGGGTGGCCACCGACCGCAGGCGCACCACCTCCGCGCGCCGGCGCAGCGCGGCGCTGCGGGCCTGCGCGCTCCTCAGGTCCGCGCGCAGCCGCTGCGCCCGGTCCCGGACGCAGCGGGCGGTGGTGCGCGCGGTGCGCGTCTGCTCCACCAGGGACGGACCGCCGAAGGCGTCGACCACCGGGCTCCTCCTCGTCCTCCGTGAGGGCGCCCGTGCTCGACGTGCGACACAGGATGCCCGACCCGCGCGCCCCGCGCACCACCCCGCCGGCTGGTCCGCGCCGGCTGGTCCGCGCACCGGCGCCGCGGCAGGATCGCGGGCGTGAGCTGGCACGCGGGCAACGCGGACGTGGACGGTGCGGACGACGGGGGCTGGCTGGTGGGGCGCTTCAAGGCCGGGCGCGCGCCGGAGCTGGCCACCGGCGACGTGGAGGTGAAGTGGGCGCGCCTGGCGGCCGGTTCCCGCGACGACGAGTGGACGGAGCCGGAGCGGCGCACGTCCCTGTGCGTGCTGGTCAGCGGTTCCCAGCGGATCAGGTTCCGCGAGGGCGAGGTGGTGCTGCGCGAGTCCGGGGACTACGTCATCTGGTACCCGGGGGAGTCGCACACCTGGGAGTCCTCGCCGACGCGGGAGACGACCACCGTCACGGTCCGGTGGCCCTCCGAGGTGCCGGGGGAGGACCCGCCGGGCGGCGCGTGAGCGGGCGCCGCGAACCCGCCGTCGGGCCGGGTCAGGCCGGGTCGGGTCAGGCCGGGTCGGGCCACACGGCGGCCAGGACGCGCTCGCTCGCCCGCCCGTCCTCCAGCGGGCAGTAGCGCTGCACGAAGCGGGCGTGGCGCTCCGCGTGCGCCGCGGCCACCGCGGGCAGGTCCAGCAGCGCCTCGGTGAGCGCGCCCTGCTCCAGCAGGACCGGCCCGGGGGCCTCGTCCTCGAGGTCGAAGGTGAAGCCGCGCAGGCGGTCCCGGTAGTGCTCCAGGTCGTACGCGTACAGCAGGACCGGTTTCCCGGTGACCGCGAAGTCGAACACCGAGGACGAGTAGTCGGTGACCAGGACGTCGGCGGCCAGGTACAGCTCGGAGATCTCCGGGACCCCGGAGACGTCGCGCACCCGCGCGCTGCCGGCGGAGCGGCGCTGGTGGGCCACGTAGTGGTGCAGCCGCAGCAGCAGGACGGCGTCGCCGCCGAGCCGCTGCGCGAGCGCCTCGACGTCCAGGCCGAGCGGTGCGTCGACGCCGGCGGCGGCCTCGTCGTCGCGGTACGTGGGCGCGTACAGGACGGCGCGCACGCCGTCCTCGATCCCCAGCGCCGCGCGGGCGCGGGCGCGCCGGGCCTCGCGGTCCGGGGCGAGCAGGACGTCGTTGCGCGGGTAGCCGGTCTCCAGCACCGCGCCGGTGTAGCCGAACGCGGCCCGCAGCAGCCGGGTCCCCTCGGGGCCGGGGGTGACGAGCAGGTCCCAGCGGGCGATGTCCTCGTCGAGCGCGGCCATGACCTCGTCGGCGGGCAGGAACGCCGCGTCGCGGTGGATGCGCTTGAGCGGGGTGCCGTGCCAGGTCTGCAGGTACGTCGTGCCGGGCCGCTCGCGCCACTCGTCGAGCTGGATGTGCGTGTTCGACACCAGGACGTCGGCGGACTCCAGCGCCTCCACCGCGCGCGGGGTGCCGATGGGCACGGTGCTCACCCCGGGCGGGAAGGTGCCGGCGTGCCGGGGGTCGGCGAGCCAGACGTGCTCGTCCTCGCCGTGCGTGTCCCCGGCCGTGCCCCGCCGCGCCAGCAGCGCCTCGTGCAGCGCCCGCGGGTTGTCGGCGTAGCGGCCGTTGTAGGCGTTCCAGACGACCCTCATCGGCCCTCCTCGTCGGTCCCGGGGGTGAGCGTACGACGGCGCCCGCCGGTGCCGTCGGCCGGTGCCGGCACGCTCGCCCCGCTGAGCACCGGGAACCCGCCGGTGCCACACTGCCCGGTGACGAGGGGGGTGGCACGCCGGCCGTGGAGCTGAGCGAGGACGACATCGACGCCCTGGTGACGTGGTCGCTGATCCGGGCCGCGCACCGCGCCCAGCGCCACCTGACGGAGCTGTTCGCCGGGCACGGGCTCTCGCCCGTCCAGTTCGGGGTGCTCTCGCACCTGGCCACCGGCACCGCGTTCACCCAGGCCGAACTGGCCCGCCGGGTCCTGGTGCGCCCGCAGTCGATCAGCGGCGTGCTCGACGGCCTCGTCGAGCGGGGCCTGGTCAGCAGGGGGGCCGAGCGCTCGAAGGGGCGGCGCAACCCGCTGGCGCTGACGCCCGCGGGGCGCGACCTGCTCGCGCTCGTCTGGCCCGCGGTGCGCGGGGCCAACGAGCCGGGGCGGCTGGGCGTGAGCGCGGCGGAGGCGGCGGAGCTGAACCGGGTGCTGCTGAGGATGGTCGACGAGAGGCCCTGAGGGCCGGTGGCGCCCCGCACCGCTCCCCGCCCCGCTCTGTTTCCCGCTCCGCTTCGCGCCCGCCCCCGCGTCCTGGCCGGCTAGTGCAGCAGCGCGGCGGTGCGCCGGGACGCCTTGCGGATGGCGGCCCGCTCGTCCAGCCAGCCGCCGGCGACGCCGACGACGGGCAGCTTGCCCACCGCGCGGGTGAGGAGGTTGCCGCGGGGCCGCTGCTCCAGGAGGTGCTGCACCTCCGCGAACGTGCGGGCCAGCCGCCAGACGGTGCTGACGGCCTGCTGCGCGCCGCGTCCCAGCGCCGCGGCGCGGCCGCCGTCGGGGCGGTCCGCGTCGTTCCCGTCGTCCTCGCCGCTGAGCCGCTGCTCGGTGTCGGCGGCGCTGGGGACGGGTGGCGCGCCGGTGCTCAGCTCGCGCTCGAAGAGGACCCGGGACAGCAGCGGGACCCAGTCCGCGGGGTCGGTGCGGCCGTGCTCGCGCGCGGTGGCGCACACCGCCATCCCGGCCGCCGAGGCGCCGAGGGCGGCCTGCAGCGGGACCCGGTCGGCCAGCGCCCCGGCGAAGCGGGGGGCGGCGGCGGCCAGGCCGGCGCTGATCCCGATCCGCGTCACCCACCAGTCCACGCGCCGCTGGAGGGGCTGGGCGCCCCAGTCCGGCGAGGCGGGGGTGGTCTCGCCCAGGGCGCGGTCGCGCAGGGCGTCCAGCGCCCGCGCGGGGAAGGGGGCCGTGGGCGGCGGGTCGTCGTCCAGGCCCAGCCACCGCCGGGGGTCGGCCAGCACGTGGTCCACCATGCCGGCGTAGACGCCGAGGGCGCGGGCGATCCGGGCGTCGCTGACGGCGGGGTTCCTGGCCACGTGCGGTCCTCCTCCTGCTGCTACTGCTGCTGCGGTCCGCGGGTGCGGGGGTCAGCGCACCCGGGGCCGCTGGTGGGTGGTGCGGGCGACGCTCAGGCGCACGCGGGCGCGGGCGTCCTCGCGCCCGAGCACGTGCCGCAGGTCGCCGGTGACGGCGTCGGCGGCCGCGACGACCTCGGCGAGGTCGGCGTCGGGTTCGACGGTGGCCCTGACGTCGACGACGAGGCGGCCGCGATCGCGCAGCACCCGCCCCCTGGCCGAGCGGACACCGGGGGTGCCGGCCAGGACGTCCGCGGCGGTGTCGACCGGGCCGTCGGGGTCGATGAGCAGCCGCGCGCCGCGCGCCGAGCCCGGCAGGGGCAGCGTGCCGACCCCGCGGCGCGGCAGGTGCGCCAGCAGCCACCACAGCGCCAGCAGGACCAGCACGACGCCGGCGGCTCCGGCGGCCCACCCCCACCAGGACGCGGCGAACGCGTCGGTGGCCGTGCGCAGCTGCAGCTCGCGCGGGGCCGCCGGCCACAGGCGGGCCAGCCAGCCGGGGTACCAGGCCGCCGCGGCCAGCCCGAGGGCGATCAGGACGAGGCCGACCACGAGGGCCACCAGGCGGTCCAGGGCCAGGACGGAGCGGCTCACCGGTCGTTCCTCTCGTCGTCGCGGCCGGTGCGCACGCGCACGTCCACCCGCGGGGCGGTGCGCAACGGGGTCAGGGTCTCGGTGACGGCGCGGGCGACCTCCTCGCGCACGTCGGCGGTGCCGTGCACCGTCACGCCCACCGCGCGGCGGGTGGCGGTGGCCGAGGCGGACAGCACCCCGTCCACCTCGCGCGCGGCCCCCGCGGCCAGGCGGGCGACGTCGCGGGTGTGCAGGAACACACCCGTGCCCGAGGTCAGCGGCAGGGTCCTGCGCGAGCGCGGGCGCAGCGCGCTGACCAGCAGCCACAGCCCGACCAGGGCCACCGCGAGGCCCGCGGGCACCAGCCACCAGGCCGGGGCCAGGCCGCGCAGGCCCTCGGCGGCGGCCGGCAGCCAGGGCGCACCGCTCACGGCGCCGAGCACCACGAGCGCCTCGCGCAGCAGCAGCAGCCCCGTGGCGAGCAGGAGCGCGGCGAGGACGGGGCCGACGACGCCGATGCGGCCGCTGCCGCTGGCCTCCGGGGCCGCCGGCATCGCCGGGCGCCCGCCGGTGCCGGCGGTGGTGCCGGGGGTTCCGGCGGTAGGGGTTCCGGCGGTAGGGGTTCCGGCGGTAGGGGTTCCGGCGGTAGGGGTTCCGGCGGTAGGGGTTCCGGCGGTAGGGGTTCCGGCGGTAGGGGTTCCGGCGGCGGGGGTTCCGGTGGGGGTCTCGGCGGGGCTCACCGCACTCGCCTCCTCGGTGCTGCGGTGGTGGGCGGGGCCACCCTGGCGACGGTGACGCGGGTGCTGTCGACGCTCATGCCGGCCAGCACGCGCAGCCGCTCGCGGACGTGGTCGCCCACGGCGGCGGCGACCTCGGCGGCCGAGTGCGGCCACACGGTGACGATCTCCAGGCGCACGCGCACGCGGTGCCCGGCCACCTCGCAGTCCACCCGGGGGTAGTCGCGCCCCAGGGCGTTGCCGATCGCGCCGGTGGTGGCACCGGCCGGGGCGACGCCCTCGACCTCCACGGCGGCGGCCTCGGCGATGCGCTGCACCGCCCGGTCCTGCACCACCAGGTGCCCGCGCCCGCCCATCTCGGCGGCGGCCTCGGCGCTCGGGGCGCCGACGGCCGCGCGCGCGGGGGTGAGCGCGCGGGACCGTGCCGGCGCGCGCACCGACGACCGCGCCGGGAACTGCGCCGGGGTGCGGGCCGCGGTGCGCGCGTCAGCCACGACCGCGACCGGGCAGCAGGGCGGCCAGGTCGATCCTGCCTTCGAGGTGCGCGCCGACGAGGTGGCCGACGGCGGCGAAGACCAGGGCCAGCAGCATCCAGCCGAAACCGCCCTCGACCGCTATCAGGGCGAGCAGGAGGCCGGCGAAGACGCCGACGTTCGAGGGGGACACGGTTTCCTCCTACGGGGGAGAGGGGGCGGGTTCGGGGGGTGGGTGCGCGGGGAGGGTCAGGCCGCCGCGGGGGCGGCGAGGTCCTCGATGAACACCTGCACGGGCAGGTCGACGACGGCGGCGACCGCGACGTGGATCGCCCGGGCGAGGGTGCGCAGCGGTGCGCCGAACTCCGCGACGACGTGGACCTCCACCACCCGCTCGCCCAGCTTCACGCCGGTGACCCGGCGTCCGGGCAGGTAGGTGGCCACCTCGCCGAAGCGCCCGGCGTGCAGCGCGACCACGCCCGGCACGGCGCGGACGAGTTCGGCGATCTCGTCCGCGCCGCCGGCCGCGGCCCCGTGCGGGGGGACGAGGGTGCTCACTGCACGCGCGCGGTGCGCTGCTCGGCCTCGTCGTCGGCGGCGTCGTCCTCGGGCAGGTGGATGTCGGCTACGGAGATGTTGACCTCGGTGACCTCCAGGCCGGTCATCCGCTCGACGGCGGAGATGACGTTGCGGCGCACGCCGGAGGCCAGGTCCGCGATGGCCACGCCGTACTCGGCGATCAGGTCCACGTCGACGGCGGCCTGGGTCTCGCCGACCTCCACCGAGATGCCCTGGGAGTGGTTCACGCGCCCGCCGGGGATGCGCTCGCGCAGCGCGCCGACGGCGCGGGAGGCGCCGCCGCCGAGGGCGAACACGCCGGAGACGTCCTTCGCGGCGATGCCGGCGATCTTGGACACGACGGTGTCGGCGATCGAGGTGGTGCCCTGGCTGCTGCTCAGCGGTGCGGTCTTGACCGGCATCGCGGAACCGGTGGTCCTGGTGATGTTGGTGGTGGTCTCGCTCATGGGAACTCCTCCAGGTGGTGCTCGGGCGGTGCGCGGCGCGACTGGCGGCGTGCGGTGCCCGAGGGGCGTTCGCGGTCCGACGGCACCGGTTCCCGGGACCCGCGGCGCCTGAGCGCGCTGCGTGGGCGCGGCGCGTGGTCGCGGGCCGGGTCGGTGCGGCGTCACAGGGGTAGAGCGCCGGAGGGCCCGGACGTCACGGTCGGTTCGGTGTGATCTGCGCCACAAACCCTCCCGGGAGCTCCAGGGGGCGTCCCGGCTTGCCGACCCCGCACGGGGCTGCTGCACTTCCAGCGCCGGGTCGAGACCGCGCCCGGCCCGTCGCGCGGAAGGTGGCCCCGTGAGCCCGGAGACCACCGGGACGCACCCCGCGCACCACCGCCCGCCCGCCCCCGCCGGCCGCGGTGGCCGCGGCGGCCGCGGCGGCGAGGCGCACGTCCCCGGTGCGCGCGGCCCCGGCGGGGCGCGCGGTCCAGGGGCGCGCACCGGCGGTGGCGGCGGTGTCCCCGGCGTCCCGGACGAGGTGCTGGCCCGGCGGGCCTCGCTGGGGGACAAGGACGCCTTCTCCGAACTGGTCGACCGGCACGGGGCGAGCCTGTACCGGTACGTGCACGGGCTGCTGGACAACGCCCAGGACGCGGAGGACTGCGTGCAGGAGGTCGTGCTCTCCGCGTGGCGGGCGTTCCCCTCCTTCCGCGGCGACGCCTCGGTGCGCACCTGGTTCTACGTGCTGGCCCGCCACCAGGCGCACAAGCAGCGCGCCGCCGCCCGGCCCCCCTTCCCCGCCTCCGGCAGCCTGCCGGCGCTGGACGTGCACGAGGTCGCCGAGCAGGTCCGCGACACCCGGCCCGGGCCGGGGGAGGAGAACCTCGAGGCCGCGCTGCTCGCCGCGCTGGCGGCCGCGCTGCGCCTGCTGCCCGAGCGCCAGCGCACCGCGTGGATCCTGCGCGAGGTCGAGGGCCTGTCCTACTCCGAGATCGGGGACGTCTTGTCCGCCAGCACGAGCACCGTCAGGGGCTTGCTCGAACGGGCCCGCGCCACCGTCGCCTCCGCGCTGGAGGGGTGGCGGTGAGCGAGCGACCGGGCCCGCGCGAGCCCGTGCCCGCCGCGCCGGTCACCGGTGCCGACCTCGCCGCCCGGGCCGCCGTGCTGCTGCGCCAGCGCACCGACGCCGGCTGGGTCGCCGTGCGGGGGAACGTCGTCTCCCGGGCGCTGCACGTGTTCCGGCCCTCCGAGCCGGTGCGCGGGCGCCACGAGGACGGGGACTTCTTCGTCGCCTCCGACGTCGTCGTGGCCGTGCTGCGCCGCGCGGTCGACCTGGTCCCCCGCGCCGCCGCCACGCGCATCACCTGCACCACGGGGGAGGAGCACGACCTCGACGAGGTGGTCGTCGAGATCGTCGCCGCCTACGGCGCGCGGCTGCTCGAGGTGGCCGAGCGCGTGCACGCCGTCGCGCGCGACGTCCTGACCGACCTGCTCGGCCCGCTGGCCCCCCCGTCCGAGCGCATCCGCACCCACGTGCACCTGGGCGACGTCTCCGACGACCCCCGCGTCGTCGGCTGAGGGTGCCGCCGCGCTCGGCGCGTCAGGTCGCGCCCTGCGCCAGGGCGGCGTCGTGCAGGGCCGCGCCGGCGGCGTCGTAGACGTCGATGCGGCGCACGTCCAGGTGCCGCGGGTACAGCAGCACCGACCAGCGCAGGCACCGCCGGCGCGGGTCGTCGGCCACCAGCAGGTCCTCGCGGGTGCCGTCGGACAGGTGCACCACCACCGCGCGCACGTCGGCGCGCAGCTTGAGCACCAGGGTGGAGGGCTCGCCCCGCTCGCCGCACGCCAGGTCGCCCTCCAGGACCTTGCCCGGGCGCAGGGGCGTGGAGGAGCCGGTGCGGCCGAAGCGCCGGCGGCCCCCGGGGGTGCGCACCTCCAGGGACACCCCCGGTCCCAGGGGGGTGTCCTCGCTGTTCAGCGTCCAGCGCTCGCCCTCGGCGCTCACTCCGTGCAGCACGACATCCATGTGACTCATCGTGAAGGAACGTCTCGCGCAGTCACGGACGTGATCCCGCCACGACCCCGCCACGCGCTGCCGCGCCACCGCCGCGGCCCTGCCGACTTCCCGCACGGACGCCCGGGGGTGCTTGCGCGCGGGCGCGCGCTCGTGACCCCCGCCCGGGTGCCCGGGCCGGACCGGGTGCCGGGCGGGGGTGCGGCTCAGGAGGCCAGGAAGTCCAGCAGGACGCGGTTGAACTCGTCCGCGTGGCTGACGTTGCACCCGTGCGGGCCGCCGGCGATCACGTGCAGGCGGCTGCCGGCGACGGCGGCGTGGGTGCGCGCGCCGGAACCCTCGAACGGCACGGTGGCGTCCCCGTCGCCGTGCACCACGAGCGCCGGCACGTCCACCTTCGGCAGGTCGGCGCGGAAGTCGGTGGTGCCGAAGGCCTGCATGGCCTTCAGCGCCGCGTGCTGGTCGGCCTGCTCCGTCAGCGCCAGCGCCTCCCGGCGCTGG
>NZ_JBJLSG010000184.1:0-8760 GCF_050871925.1 Kineococcus gurbantunggutensis | reverse complement strand
GCAACGTGCGCGACATCACCCGCCTGGAGTCGCAGCTGCTGTGGGCGCAGCAGAAGGGGATGGAGGTGCCGGCGTACGCGCTGGCCGCGTTCCGCGACGCGGCGTCGCTGTACCGCGAGCGCGCCGGGCGCCCGGCCGCCGGCTCCCCGGGCACCGGGCTGCCGCTGGCGGCCTGAGCGGCAGGGCCCCGCCCGCCCCGCGCGCCGGGGTTGGCGGGCGGCACCGCCGCGGGGGAGGCTGACCCGACCGCGCCGCGCAGGGTGCCGGCGCGGCGGCGCGAGAGCGCCGGGGAGGAGGGACGCGGTGGCGGACACCACGACCGGCGGGACCGGCGAGCAGGTCCCCGAGCAGCAGCGCAGGATCGCCGCGGAGCTGGGGGTGGGCGCCGGCTTCGACGCCGCCACCGAGGCCGAGCGGCGCACCGGGTTCCTGGCGGGCCTGCTGCGCGGCACCGGCGCGCGCGAGCTCGTCCTGGGCATCAGCGGCGGTGTGGACTCCGCGGTCGCGGGGATGCTGTGCCGGCGCGCCACCCGGCAGGTGCCGGGCTCGCGCTTCACCGCCGTGCGCCTGCCCTACGGGCAGCAGTTCGACGACGCCGACGCGCAGGACGTCCTGCGGGCGGTGCAGGCCGACGAGGTGCTCACCGTGGACGTGCGCCCGGCCAGCGACGCGGCCCTGGCCTCCGTGGTCGCCGCGGGGCTGACGTTCACCGACGACGCCCAGCACGACTTCGTGCTCGGCAACGTCAAGGCCCGCCAGCGGATGGTCGCCCAGTACGCGATCGCCGGGGCCCGGCGCGGCCTGGTCATCGGCACCGACCACGCGGCCGAGGCCGTCACGGGGTTCTTCACCAAGTACGGCGACGGCGGCGTGGACGCCACCCCGCTGACGGGGCTGACCAAGCGCCGGGTGCGCGCGCTGGGTGAGCTGCTGGGGCTGCCCGCGCACATCGTCGCCAAGACGCCCACGGCGGACCTGGAGTCCTCCCGGCCCGGGCGCGCCGACGAGGACGCGCTGGGCCTGACGTACGAGCAGATCGACGACTTCCTGGAGGGGCGGGCCGTCGAGGACGCCGTGCGCGAGCGGCTGTACCGGTACTACGAGAGCACCGCTCACAAGCGGGCGGTGCCGACCGCCCCCTGAGCCCCGCGCTGCTCCCGCAGCGCCCGCCACACCCGGTCCGCGCTCATCGGCAGCTCGCGCAGCCGCACCCCGGCGGCGTCGAACACGGCGTTCGCCAGGGCGGGCGCGACCGGGTTGTACGGCGCCTCGCTCATCGACTTCGCCCCCAGCGGGCCGACCTCGTCGTACGTGTCGGCGAACAGCACCAGCGTGTCGCACAGGTCCGTGATCCGGGGGGCGCGGTACTCGCGCAGCGAGACGGTGAGCGGGCTGCCGTCGGGGTTGCGGCGCACCTCCTCGAACAGCGCCGAGCCCACCGCCTGCGCCACGCCGCCCTCGACCTGGCCGCGCAGCTGCACGGGGTTGAGCACCGTGCCGGCGTCCACGGCGTGCACCGAGCGCAGCAGCCGCACCTCCCCGGTGCCGGTGTCCACCGCGACGCGGAACCCCTGCACGTTGAACGCCACCGAGCGCAGCGCGGCGTCGTCGCGGCCCTCCGCCGACGGCGCCGCCCCGGTGGTGCGCAGCGCGTGGTCGTGCACGTCGGCCAGCGCCGCCAGGCGCCGCCCGCAGCGCACGCCGCCGGGTTCGAGGACCGCGGTGCGGGGGTCGGCGCCCAGCAGCCCCGCGCCCAGGTCGCGCACCCGCGCGGCCAGGCGCTCGCACGCGGTGAGCAGGGCCCGGCCGGCGACGACGGACCCGGCCGAGCCGAACGCGCCGGTGTCGTGGCTGGTGGCGTCGGTGTCGGCCTGGCGCAGCCGCAGCCGGTCGGCGGTGGTGCCCAGCGCCTGCACCGCGATCTGGGTGTGCACGGTGGTGGTGCCGTTGCCGAACTCCGCGGTGCCCACGGCCAGCTCCCAGGTGCCGTCGGGCAGCAGGCGCGCGGAGGCGTCGGCGAAGTGCCCGCGCGGCGGCACGGTGGCGATCATCGACAGCGCGATCCCGGAGCCGGTGCGCCAGCGCGGCCCTTCCGGCACCGGCTCGCCGCCCAGCGGCAGCTCCCGCTGCACCAGGTCCAGGCACTGGTCCAGGCCGTAGCTGCCGAAGCGCAGCCCGTCGTCCACGCCGGTCAGCGCCGGGTCGGAGGTGGCCACGAACCGGTCGCCGGGGACGACGACGTTCCTGCGCCGCAGCTCGAACGGGTCCAGGCCCAGCTCGCGCGCCAGCTCGTCCAGGGCGGACTCCAGCGCGAACACCACCTGCCCCAGCCCGTACCCGCGGAACGCGCCGGAGGGCACGGAGTTCGTGTAGACGGCGCGGGCGTCGACCCGCTTGTTCGCGCACCGGTAGGTGGCCACCGATTCGTGCACGGAGTGGAACATCACGCCCGGGGAGTGGTTGCCGTACGCGCCGGCGTCGGAGAGCAGGTCCACCGCCAGCGCGGTGAGGGTGCCGTCGGCCCGGGCGCCCAGGCGCACCCGCACGTCCATCGGGTGCCGCGTGGGCAGCGCGGTGAGCGCCTCGCGCCGCGTCGTCTCGTACTGCACCGGGCGCCCGGTGCGCAGCACCGCCAGGCCCACGAGGTCCTCGGTGAGCATCTCCTGCTTGCCGCCGAAACCCCCGCCGACGCGGGCGGCGAGCACCCGCACCCGATCGCGCCCCAGGCCCAGCACGCGGGCCAGCTCGTCGCGCACCAGGAACGGCACCTGCGTGCTGCTGCGCACCACCAGGCGCCCGCCGTCGTCGAGCCAGCCGACGGCGGCGTGCGTCTCCAGCGCGACGTGGCTGACGCGCTGGGTGCGCCAGGTGCCCTCCACGACGGCGTGCGCGCGCGCCAGCGCGCCGGCCACGTCGCCGACCTCGCTGTGCAGCTCGGCGACGAGGTTGCGGCCCGGGTCGGCGATGCGCGAGGCGGCGGCGTCCTTGTCCGCGTGCAGCAGCGGTGCGCCCGGGGCGGTGGCCAGCTGCGGGTCCAGCACCGCGGGCAGCACCTCGTACCGCACGACGACGCGGCGCAGCGCCTCCTCGGCCAGCGCCACCGACTCGGCCACGGCCACCGCCACGCGCTGGCCGTGGTGGCGCAGCACCGGGTCCAGCACGAGGGTGTCGTCGGGGTCGTCCAGGCGGTCCTCGTGCCGGCCGGTGGAGAACAGCACCGGCGGGGAGTCCCGGTGGGTGAGCACCAGGTGCACCCCCTCCAGGGCCTCGGCGGCGGAGGTGTCGATCGCGGTGACGCGCGCGTGGGCGTGCGGGCTGCGCAGCACCGCGGCGTGCAGCAGCCCCGGCGGCACGTCGCCGTCGGCGAGGTCCAGGGTGTACGGCTCGGTGCCGGTGACCACGCGGTGCGCGGCCGGTGCGGACACCGCGCACCCCACCGGGCCGCTGCGGGGCAGGGGCTCCAGCTCCGCCCCGTCCGCCGCCTCGCGCACGGAGCGGTAGCCGGTGCACCGGCACAGGTTGCCCTTGAGGTGCTCGTCGAGGTCGGCGCGCTGCTGCTCGTCCAGCGCGGCGGCGGTGACGACCATCCCCGGGGTGCAGAACCCGCACTGGAAGCCCGCCGCGTCCACGAACCGCTGCGCCACCGGGTGCAGCTCGCCCGCCGGGGCCAGCCCGGCGGCGGTGGTGACCTCCCGGCCCGCCGCGCGCAGCGCCGGGTACAGGCACGAGTGCACCGCCGCGCCGTCCACCAGCACCGTGCAGGCGCCGCAGTCGCCGGTGTCGCAGCCCTTCTTCACCGAGGTGCACCCGCCCTCGCGCAGCAGGGTGCGCAGGCACTGCCCCGGCCGCGGGTCCACCTCGGCGGCCACCCCGTCCACGCTCAGCCTCACGACGCCCCTCCCAGCTCCTGCACGACCTCCGCGACCGAGCGCAGCGTCACCGCCCGGCGCCAGTCCGGGGCGCCGTGCACGTCGTCGAACCAGCCCGGCCCGCCCTCCACGGCGGCGGCCACCTGCGCGGCGGCCTGCGCCGGCGACGGCGCCACGGGGTGGCGCAGCACCACCGGGCGGGGCACGGCGGCCGTGACCGCCAGCGTGAAGGAGCCGTCCCCGTCCAGCCGGCCGGTCACCAGCGACGCCGAGCGGCCCAGCCGGTGCAGCGAGGTGCGCCGGAACGCGGTGCGCCCGCGCAGCGCCCGCTCGGGCAGGTCCACCGCGCGCAGCACCTCCCCCGGGCGCAGCGCGGTGCGCCGGTCGCCCACGACGAGGTCGGCCACCGGCAGGTGCCGCGTGGAGCCGTCCGCGCCCCACAGCTCGGCGGTGCCGTCCAGCGCCACCGCCAGCGACGTCACCGCCCCCGCCGGCAGCGCCAGGCACACGTTGCCGCCGACGGTGGCCACCGCGCGCACCTTGGGCGGGGCCAGCAGCGCGCGCACGCACTGGCGCAGCAGCGGGTGCGCCGCCCAGCCCGGCCGCGCGGGCAGCGCCCCCACCTCCGCCACCGGGCAGGTGGCCGCCAGGCGCAGCCCGGCCGGCGAGACGCTCCACGGCTCCCAGCCCAGGGCGGTCAGGTCCACCAGGGTGCGCAGGTGCGGCTGCTCGCAGGAGAACAGCCACGTGCCGCCGGCCAGCACGGCGGTGCCCGCCGCGCCGGGGTGCGCGGCGGCCAGCGCGGCGCGGTCCCGGACCGCGATGATGGCCCCGATCGTGTTCAGGTCCACGGGCGAAGGCCCTTCTCGAGTCGGTGGGGGTGCGCGTGCGGGTGCACGACCTGCTGCCCGGGCCGGGCGCCGGGGGCGACGGCGCGGCGCCGGGCGCCGTCCCGGGCGCGGCGCCGGGCGCGGTGGCCGGGCTGCGGATGCTCGGCGGCGACCCCGCGGCGCTGCAGCGCCCGGTCACCGGCACCAGCACCGTGGACCTGCTGGACCCGGGCCGGTACGTGGGCGTGGCGCACCTGGTCCTCACCGGCCTGGTGTGGCGGCGCGAGCCGGGCGACAGCGAGCGGTTCGTCGCCGCCGTCGCCGAGGCCGGCGCCAGCGCCCTCGCGGTCGGCGAGGGCCTGCTGGGCGAGGTGCCCGAGGACGTCGTGACCGCCGCGCGCCGGCACGGGCTGCCGCTGTTCGCGGTGCCCGCCGACCTGCCCTTCCACGAGGTCAGCGCCCGCGTCGCCGCCGCCACCGCGCCCGGCCCCGGCGGCGCCGGGACGGGCGCGGGCACCGACGAGGCCGTGCAGCGCCTGCTGCGCGGGCTCGCCGAGGGCCGCCCGCTGGCCGAGCAGGCCGGGGACGTGGCCGCCCACCTGGGCCGCCCGGTGCGGGTGCTCTCCGCCACCGGCCGGCAGGTGGTGCCCGGGCCGGTGCCGCTGAGCGAGGACGAGGCCGACGACGCCGTGCTGCGCGGGGCGCGCGCCGCCGCGGGCGGCGGCGCCGGGCCGGCCGTGGTGCGCCTGGCCGGGGGTGCGGTGCAGGTGCGCGCCGTGGGCGCGGAGGACCCCGCCGAGCGCTGGTGGGTGCTCGTCGACGCCGGCGCGCCGCCGGAGGGGGTGGCCCTGCTCGACGCGCTCGCCGGGGCGGTGGCCGTGCACCGCCGCACCGCCGAGGTGCCGCCCGCCCCGCGCGGGCGGGTCGTGGCGGTGCTCGCCGACGGGGCGTGGTCCGCGCGCGCCCTGGCCGACGCCCTGGCCGACG
This sequence comes from Kineococcus gurbantunggutensis, assembly GCF_050871925.1. Classification (NCBI taxonomy): domain Bacteria; kingdom Bacillati; phylum Actinomycetota; class Actinomycetes; order Kineosporiales; family Kineosporiaceae; genus Kineococcus; species Kineococcus gurbantunggutensis. The sequence continues at coordinate 3,074 of NZ_JBJLSG010000184.1, read as the reverse complement.
TGCCGCACCGGCTGCAGGTCACCGCCGGCGGGGCCACCGCGCTGGCCGCCGCCCGCGGCGACCTCGTGCCGCTGCTGCGCCGGCGCCTGGCCCGGCTGGTGCCCTCGCTGGGCCAGCGGCGCCTGCTGTGCGGGGTCAGCCGGCCCGGGGAGGGCGGGGAGGAGGCCGTCGCCGGGGCGCGGCGCGCGCTGGGGGCGGCGCGCGCGGCCACCGGGCGCGTCGTGGTCGCCGAGGACGCCGACACCGGCACGGTGCTGGACCTGCTGCGCGCGGTCCCGGCGGGCGAGCGGGCCGGTTTCGCGCGCACCGTGCTCGGCCCGGTCCTGCCCGACGCGGAACTGCTCGGCACGCTGCGCGCCCACCTGCGTCACGGCTGCTCGCCCACCCGCACCGCGCAGGCCCTGCACCTGCACCAGAACACCGTGCGCTACCGGGTGGGGCGCCTGGAGGGGCTGCTGGGCCGGGACCTGCGCGACGTGGCCGACCTGGCCGACGTGCACGTGGCGCTGCGGCTGCTGGACGACCTCGACGCCGGCCCCGGGGAACCGCCCGGCGGGCACGGGCGCCCCGCTCAGTAGTCGACGCGCGCGGCGCTGGTGAGCCACGCGTCGAACGGCTCGGCGGCGGAGGGCACCCGCTGCTGGCGCACCGGCGTGGACCACAGCGAGCGGTCGGTGGAGAACAGCTCGTAGAACGCGCGGTCGTCGAAACCCCCGCGCGCGGCGTCGTCGCGGTCGGCGGCGTACACGACGCGGTCCACCCGCGCCCACAGCGAGGAGGCCAGGCACATCGGGCACGGCTCGCAGCTGGAGTACAGCGTGGTGCCGTGCAGGGAGAACGTGCCCACCCGCCGGCAGGCCGCGCGGATCGCCTGCACCTCCGCGTGCGCGGTGGGGTCGTTGTCGCGGGTGACGCGGTTCTGCCCCGTGGCCAGCAGCTCCCCGCCGCGCACCACGACCGCGCCGAACGGGCCGCCGCCGTCGGCGACGTTCTTCGTGGCCAGCTCCACGGCGCGGTCCAGGAAGTACGCGTCGGGCACGGCGGTGCCCGGGCCGGTGCCCGCCGCGGCGCTCACGCCCACGCCTCCGGGGCGGCGGGGCGGGCGTCGTCGGCGACGACGGCCTGGATGAGCCCGTAGGGGCGGTCGTCGGCGTGGAACACCTCGCCGCGGTTCTCCACGCCGAAGGGTTCCAGGTCGTAGCCGAAGTGGTGCTTGTTCGGCGCCAGCAGGCGGATCTCCACCGCCGCCGGGACCCGTTCCAGCGCCGTCCTGCCCATGTGCCACAGCGTCTGCTGCAGCGCCAGGGAGTGCAGGGTCGCGAACTGCTCCACGAGCGCGGAGCGCACCGCGGCGTGCGCGGCGTCGAAGTCGAAACCGTCGCGCAGGGCCTCCTCGCCGTAGCGCCACGTCGCCACCAGGGACGTGGCCATGACCCGGTCGTCCGTCTCGGCCAGGGTGGTGTACCCGTCGCGCAGGAAGCCGGAGAACTGCGAGCCCGTCGACTTCAGCAGCGTCAGGTCCTTCAGCCCGGCCAGCACGTGCGCGACCTGCTGCGCACCCCGGCCGCTGACCGTGACGGCGGCGGTGCGCACCTCCCCGCCGGAGCGCACCCACGTGTGGTCGTGCCCGGTGCCGCCGACCTGCGCGCGCTCCCACGGGTAGGAGTCGACGTCGACGCGGGCGCCGGTGACGGGGGCGACGTCGTCGACGAAGTGGCGCGCCAGGTCCAGCGCGTACCCCTCGATCGAGGCGACCCCCTTCTCCTTGGCGTACGCGTACACGGTGTTCTTCTGCGTGTCCGTCGGCAGCACCTTGGACTGGTCGCCGGTGAGGTAGGCGTCGGCGAAGTCGCCGCGCAGCGTCGTGGTGACGTTCAGGTCCACGACCTCGTGGCGCGGGGAGTCGCGCTGGAAGCGCACGACGCGGTTCTCGGCCTTGCCGTACTGGTGGCCCGCCAGGACGATCGGCACGGTCAGCTCCCTCGGTAGGTGGAGTAGGCGAACGGCGACAGCAGCAGCGGCACGTGCAGGTGCGCGGCGGAGTCCACGCCGAAGGTGACGACGACCTCGGGGTGGAACGACTCGCGGCCGGCGGTGCGGAAGTACTCCCCCGTGGCGAACGTCAGCCGGTGCACGCCGGGGTGCAGGACGTCGGCGAAGCGGGCGCGCCCGTCGCCGTCGGTGCGCCCGCGGGCCAGCACCCGGCCGTCGGGGCCGGTGAGGGTGAGCCCGACGCCGGTGGCGGGGGTGCCGGTGGTGGCGTCCAGGACGTGGGTGGACAGGTGCGTCACGACGCGCCCCCGGCACCGGTGCCGGCCTCGTCGAGGGCGCGGCGCAGCCGCAGGTCGGTGATGGCGGCCAGCTCGCGGCGCAGCACGGCCCGCTCGGTGGCGGGGTCGTTGCCCAGCCGCGAGCGCAGCACCGCCAGCAGCTCCTCGGCACCGCGGCCGGAGGCGCACACCAGGTACACGTGGCCGAAGCGGGCCTCGTAGGCGCGGTTGCCCTCGGCCAGGGCGTCCAGGACGGCGGGGTCGGCGGCCAGCGCGGCGGCCTGCTCGCGGCGCGAGGCGGCACCGGCGGGGCGCTCGCCGATGCGCGGGTGCGCGGCCAGGGCGACGTCCACGTCGGCCTCGGTGGTGGCGGCCAGCTCCTCGGCGGCGGCGGCCAGCAGCGCCTCGCCGGTGCCGAAGGGGCGCCGGGCCGCGACCCGCTCCGCCCAGGCCGGGGCGTCGCAGCACGACAGCAGCAGGGCCCGGAACCCGTCCTCCCCCAGCGCGTCGAGCACCCCGGCACCCGTGGAACGTCCCGTGGGCCGGTCCGTGCGCCGCTGCGTGGCGTCCACCCGCGTCCTCCCCCTCTGCCGCCGGGCGGCCAGTGTGGGCGCGCGGCGGGGCGCGGCGCAGCCACCGGTCCTCCAGGGTTCCGCCGGGCCCGTGCGGGGGGTTTCGGCGGAACCTCCAAACGGTCGCGCGGGCGCAACACCGGTGAAACCCCGCGGAAACACCACCCCCGCGCACGCCCCGCGCACCCCCGTCCCTCCCCTCCTCCCTGCGGTGATCGAGGAAGTGGCCACT
>NZ_JBJLSG010000183.1:0-8815 GCF_050871925.1 Kineococcus gurbantunggutensis | reverse complement strand
GGATGGAGGACGACGCCTACCTGATGACGACCGGCTCGTCCAAGCCCATGGAGGACGCCCTGCGCATCGCGCACAGCGAGATGGTGCGCTGGGTCGCGGAGCTGACCGGCCTGTCGACGCTGGACGCCTACCAGCTGATCACTCAGGCCGTCGAGACACCCGTCGCCAACGCCTGCGACACCGTCTACACCGTGGTGTGCAAGATGCCCAAGCGCTACCTGCCGGGTGTCTCGGTGTTCCAGGGAGCGCACGAGCGGCTCAAGACCCAGCGCACCGACCGGCCCTGAGGTCCTCGGATCGGCGCGTCCCGGCTGATCACCGACCCGGCGAACACCAGCAGCGAGGAACTCGATGCACTACGAACCCCTTCACGACGTCTCCCAGCGGATCCGCCGGCGCGAGTGCTCGATCCCGCAACTCGTCAGCTGGCAATTGGAGCGCATCAGCACCCTCGACAAGGAGATCGGTGCCTACTGCCACCTGGACGAGCAAGGTGCGCTGGCAGCGGCGGACAGGCTGCAGCACGAGCTGCTGCAGGGCCGCTGGCGCGGCCCGCTGCACGGCGTGCCGATCGCCGTCAAGGACATCTACGGCGTGCAGGGCCAACCCTTCGAGATCGGCATGCCCAGCCGCCGCGGTGCGCTGGCCACCACCACGGCCACCGTGGTACGCAGGCTGCAGGAAGCAGGGGCCGTCATCCTCGGCCGCCTGCACACCACCGAGGGCGTCTACGCCGAGCACACCGCCCCGTACCAGGCGCCCCGCAACCCGTGGAACCAGGACCGCTGGGTCGGTGTCTCCTCCAGCGGCAGCGCTGCGGCCACCGCAGCCGGCCTGGCCTACGCCACCTTGGCCTCCGACACCGGCGGGTCCATCCGCATGCCGTCCTCGGCCAACGGGGTGACGGGGCTGAAGCCCACCTGGGGCCGGGTCAGCCGCCACGGCGTCTTCGAGCTGGCCGCCACCCTCGACCACGTCGGCCCCATCACCCGCTCAGCCATCGACGCCGGAATCGTCCTGCAAGCCATCGCAGGCCACGACCCGCTCGACCCCACGTCCTCCACCCTGCCTGTCGAGGCCTATGGACGGCGCAGGGCGACAGACCTCAGCGGGCGCCGGATCGGGGTGGACCTGGACTGGGCGCTCACTGAAGTCTCCGAGGCCACCGCGAGGGGGCTGCGCGATGCCCTGGACGTCTTCGAGGACCTGGGGGCGGAGATCGTGCCCGTGCTCTTCCCCGGCACCGACGCGGTCGTGCAGGACTGGTTCACCGTGTGCGGTGTGCAGACGGCGCACGCGCACGAAGCCAGCTACCCGCAGCACCGCGATGAGTACGGCGGCGCCCTGCGCGAGGTCATCGACCTGGGCCTGCGCACCAGTGGGGTGCAGTACCAGGAGGTGCTCTCCCGCCGCGCCCGGTTCAAGGGCCAGGCCATCGCCGCTCTGCTCGGACTGGACGCCATGATCGTCCCGGGTCTGCCCTTCGAGGCCCCACTGGCACTCGACATGATCGCCATGGACGAAGCGAGGGTCGCGCAGGTGCACCGCTACACCGTTCCCTTCACCATGAGCCAACTGCCCACGTTGACGATGCCCTCCGGTTTCGGCGTCGACGGCATGCCGGTCTCGGTGCAGCTGGTGGCACTGGAGTTCAGGGAGGACGACCTCATCGCCCTGGGTGCCGCCTACCAGGCGCGCACGTCCTGGCACACCACGCACCCCGGTCTGTGAGCAGCGCCCATGCCTGCTGCGGGTACCGCGCTGCGAGCGCGGACGTTCCACCGCACTGACGCTCCGCGGTGCCGTGTCGAGGTCCTTCGGTGACCGCACGCAGGGAGCTCGGAGCGCTCTGGAGCCTCTGGCGCGTGCTCGACCCGACGGGTCTGCTGCACGAGCAGACGCTCGCCGGCCTGAGCGAGTAGTCATCCGCTGACACGGGGCAGCGCACATGCCTTCCGAGACTCCGCCGCGGCGAGGTCGAGTCCGCGCCAGCAGGGGTGAGCGTGGGCCCCGCCGCCCCACGGCGACCTGCTGTCGCTCAGGCTCTGCTGGCGGCAACCAGGCTGTCTCGGCCTCCAGGGTGCTCAAGCGTCCAGGGTGCGCACGGCGCGCTCGAAGTCGTCGGCCAGCAGCACCTCCTCACTACCGGTGATCGCGCCGGCCCGCCCGTTGGTCCGCTCCTCGAGGGTGAGTGGCAGGGCGTCGAGGTAGGCCGCGGGCAGCAGGTCCCGGTAGCCGGTCTGCCAGCCCGCGGCGTGGACCTCGGCGACGGCCCGGGCGTCGTCCCCGGTCCTAGCTCGTAGGAGCATCCGCACAGCAGCTGTTCTACCGCTTCGGGCAGCTCGCGCCTTGCGCTGGTGAGCGTGCGCAGCGCGGCTCGCGCCCTGAGCGCGACCCCACCGGCACGGCGCCTGCTGCGCGAGCAAGCCGCCCGCTTCCGTGCCGCGCGGGCCGGAGCGCTCGATGGCGCGCTGAGGCGCGCCCGCGGCGCCGGGCTGCGCCCTCACCGCGCGGGGGCGGGCAGGACGCCGGTGCGCGCCAGGGCCGCGGTCAGCAGCTCCAGGTCGATGGCGGCGTGGGCCCGGGCGATGCGCTCGGCGTCGTCCTCGCGGCGTCCGGCGATCGCGGCGACGAGCTGGCGGTGCTCGCGCAGCGCCCGGGCCTCCATGGCCCGCATGCCCTCCGGCGCGCCCCACAGGTGCGCGGGGGCGCCGATGCTGAGCTGGCCCTCGAGGTCGGCCAGCACCCTGCGCAGGGTGTCGTTGTGCGCGGCGTCGATGATCGCCAGGTGCAGGGCGCTGTCGGCCTGCTGGGAGGCCAGGCCGGAGTCCGCGCCGGCGTAGGCCTCCAGCGCGTCCTGGATGCGCGCCAGGTCGGCGGGGGAGCGGCGCTCGGCCGCGGCCCGGCAGACGGCCCCGTGCAGGCGGGCGACGGCCTCGCAGAGGTCGCGCAGCTGCGCGTAGCTCGCCGACAGGGTGCGCCCGACGATCGCGGTGGAGGACTCCGGCCACTGCTGGAGCACGAAGGAACCGCCGGTGCGGCCGCGGCGGGTCTCGATGAGCCCGCGCCGGGCCAGGTGCGCCAGCGCCGCGCGGACCGTCATCCGCCCGGCGCCCAGGGCGGCGGCCAGGTCGCGCTCGGGGGGCAGCCGGGAGCCGGGCAGGTACTGCCCGGTGGCGATGGCCGTGACGAGGCGTTCGAGCACCGCGGCCACGCGGGGGCTGTCGGGACCGGCGGGCGTGCCCGCCCGGGCCCTGGCGACGTCCGTCTGCGTCATCTCGCCACCCTCCCGTCGTTTCTCACAGGTTAACTCCCCGGCAATGGTCTTGTGCGAGACCTTTCGGCTCAGCATGCTCTGGCCATGCCCGTCGCGACCACCACCGTCGAGTCCCGCACCCTGCCCGTCCTGGGGCACGAGACCTGGGTGCAGGTCACCACCCCCACCGACCCCCGCCCCGGCGCCCTGCCGCTCGTCGTCCTGCACGGCGGGCCGGGCATGGCCCACGACTACGTCGCCAACCTCGCCGCCCTGGCCGAGGAGACCGGGCGCACCGTCGTGCACTACGACCAGCTCGGCTGCGGGCGCAGCACCCACCTGCCCGAGGCGCCCACCGGGTTCTGGACCCCGCAGCTGTTCGTCGACGAGTTCCACGCCGTCCTCGCCGGCCTGGGGATCGAGCGCTGCCACGTCCTGGGCCAGTCCTGGGGCGGGATGCTGGGGGCCGAGATCGCCGTGCGCGGCCCGGAGTGCCTGGTCTCGCTGGCCATCTGCAACTCCCCGGCGTCGATGACGCTGTGGGTGCAGGGCGCTGCGCAGCTGCGGGCAGAACTGCCCGCGGACGTGCGCGAGGCGCTGGAGCGCCACGAGGCCGCCGGCACGACCAGCGACCCGGAGTACCTGGCCGCGACCGGGGTCTTCTACGCCCGCCACGTGTGCCGGATCACCCCGACCCACCCCGACTTCGCCGCCAGCGAGGCCCAGATGGAGGCGGAACCGACCGTCTACCACACCATGAACGGACCCAACGAGTTCCACGTCGTCGGGACCCTGCGCGACTGGAGCATCGTCGAGCGCCTGCCCGCGGTCGCGGTGCCCACCCTCGTCGTCGCCGGCGAGTTCGACGAGGCGACCCCCGCCACCTGGGCCCCGTTCGTCGAGCGGATCCCCGACGTCACCAGCCACGTGTTCCCCGGCGCCAGCCACTGCAGCCACCTCGAGCAGCCCGAGGAGTTCCGCGCGCTCGTCGCGGCCTTCCTCGCCCGCCACGACGACACCCCCGGAGAGGCGTGATGAGCGACCAGCAGCGCACCCTGGAGTCCTTCGGCTACCAGCAGGAGCTGAAGCGTTCCGTCTCCACCGTGGACCTGCTCGTCTACGGCCTGGTCTTCATGGTCCCCATCGCCCCGTGGGCGATCTTCGGGACCGTCTACGACAGCGCCCGCGGGATGGTCCCCCTCGTCTACCTCATCGGCCTGGTGGCGATGGTGTTCACCGCCCTCGCCTACGGGCAGATGGCGAAGGCGTTCCCCCTGGCGGGCTCGGTGTTCTCCTACGTCGGCCGCGGGGTCCACCCCGTGCTGGGGTTCTTCGCCGGCTGGACGATCCTGCTGGACTACCTGCTCATCCCGACGCTGCTCTACGTGTTCGCCGCCGAGTCGATGGTCGGCATCTTCCCCGGCAGCCCGCGCTGGGTGTGGGCGCTGGTGTTCGTGGCGCTCAACACCGTCGTGAACCTGCTGGGCATCAGCTCCCTCAAGCTGGCCAACCGGGTGTTCCTGGCCGTCGAGATCGTCTTCGTCGTCGCCTTCGTGATCATCGCCGCCAGCGCGCTGAACGGCGGCACGATCCCCGGCGCCGAGTGGGGCGCGACGCCGTTCTGGAACTCCTCGGAGGTCAGCGGCCCGCTCATCGCCTCGGCGCTGTCCATCGCGGTGCTCAGCTTCCTCGGCTTCGACGGCATCTCGACCCTGGCCGAGGAGACCACCGGGCGCAAGAACCCCGCCGGGCGGGCGATGCTCATCGCCCTGTTCGTCGTCGCGTTCCTCTTCGTCGTGCAGACCTGGCTGGCCAGCCTGCTCGCGGCCGGACGGGACTCCTTCGGCGACGACGCCGCCGGCAACGCGTTCTTCGACCTCGTCGAGGCGGCGTCGAGCTCGGGTTGGAAGACCGCCTTCCTCGTCGTCAACGTCGTGGCCGTGGGCATCGCCAACGCCATGGCCGCGCAGGCCGCCACCTCGCGCCTGCTGTTCTCCATGAGCCGCGACCGCCAGCTGCCCTCGTTCCTCTCGCGGATCAGTGCCCGGCAGGTGCCGGTGGCGGCGATCCTCGTCGTCACCGGGCTGTCCCTGGTCCTCGTGCTGTTCTTCGTCGGTCAGATCGGGCTGATCTCGTCGCTGGTGAACTTCGGTGCCCTGTTCGGCTTCTGCCTGCTGCACGTCTCGGTGGTCGTCCACCACCTGGTGCGGGGACGTTCGCGCAACTACCTCCTGCACCTGGTGGCCCCCGTGCTGGGGTTCCTCATCATCGGGTACGTGCTGGTCAACGCCGACGCGGCCGCCAAGATCGGCGGGATCGCCTGGCTCGCCGTGGGGGCGGTGGTCCTGGCGCTGAACCTGCGCGCCGGTCGCGGGGCCCCGAGCCTGCCGGCGGAGGAGCCCGTGGAGGTGGGCCGCTCCTGAGCGAGTGCCCGGGGTGGGTGCGTGGACACGACGTGGTGGCGCACCCACCCGGTGGCCGTCGGCTCGCGGGTGTGCTCGCGTGCGAGCTCCCGGCCCCGCAACGACCCCGCCCGGAGCCCCCGCCCGGAGCGCCTGCCCGGATCAGCCTCGCTCACGGTGGCGCCGCGCGTGCTCGACGACACCTCCAGCACGACCGGTGCTGCGGACCGGCGCACCACCGCGGCACGCCGTGAGCGCCAGCACCGGGGCGCTTCGCCACCCCCCCCGAGCAGGTGGCGGAGCGCTTGGTCGTGTCTGAGCTCACAGCGCCGGCCCGCACGGCGGTTCGAGCGACACCACGGCATCACGCAGCGCAGCGGCGAAGGCGAGCTGGCGCGAGGCGGGCGGTAGCCCGCCGAGGGCGGTGTGGTGGCGGAGGGGGCACCTCCCGCGTGCGGGGGAAGCACCACGCGCGAGTGGTCGTCCAGGACGGTGTGCAGGTAGCCGCAACCCAGGCTGCTCGGCCGCGCGGCCCCGGCCTGCTGGTTGCCGCGGCCGTGGACGCGCCAGCCACCGCCCTGGGGGACGCGGCCGAGCTTCTCGACGTCGATCACGTCAAGGGGTGGACCGGATCGCCTGGTGCGGCGTGCTCGTAGCGCTTGACGTCGGGGCGGATGCGCCGGCGCTGGGCCAGGTCGACGTCGCTCAGGCGCGGCAGGTGCGGGTGGGGCAGGAGCCGCGACGCAGCCGTGGGGGGTGCGGGCGCGAGGACCGGTCGAGCAGTCCGCCTCCCTCCTGAGCGTTGGTGGCTCGCGGCTGCACCAGCCGGTCGGCCCAGCGGGCGGCCGTGGGCCGGGGGACCGGGGGCACCTCCCACGAGGTGGGGGCGAAGCGTTCGGCGGCGCGGGCGATGGGCCAGCGCTCATCGACGATGAGGCGGGCCAGCTCCAGCCTGCCCATCGGGGTTAGAGCGGTGTGAGCGTGGGGCACGAGGACCTCCGGACGCACCACCAACGTCCACGGTCAGTACGACCAGTACCCGCGGTGTGCGTGCCACCCGGCCGGGCTCGGCAGCACCGCCCCTGCACGGACGGTGCTCCGCCGGTGGCGCCCCCTTCGAGGCGGCACGACAGGACCGCGGGCGGGACTGGGGCATTCGGGTGAGACCCCCTGAACAACTAGGAAAGAACGCCCGATAACTAGGTAGTACCTGGTGCTGGGCCAGGACCCCACGCCCCTGGAGGTTCCCGGATGCTCTCGAACCGGCGATCGGCCCGGATCGCGGCCGCGACGGCCGCGTTGACCGCCGTGGCGGTGTGGACGCCCTCCTTCGCCGTCGAAGCGGGGCTGAGCGCCCCCAACGGCGCGGTGGCGGCCACCCTCACCCCCAAGGTCCCCGCCGGGCTGCTCATCGACCGCGGCGACGGGCGGCTGTTCCCCTCGTGGACCGCCACCGGCGATGCCGCCGTCGGCTACGAGGTGCAGTACATCCCGCTCCTGCTGGGCCTGGGCGGGCTGTACGTGCCCACGGGCAGCCCGCAGAGCGTGGTGGTGCCCAAGGGGGTCACGAGCACGACCCTGACGGGTCTGAACAACCAGCAGAACTACCGGGTCTCGGTGCGCTCCCTGTACGCCGGTGACCTCGTCTCCGGCTACAGCGCCTCGCAGGACGTGGCGCCGACCTCCGCGGTCCCCACCGCCCCCACCGACCTGGTGGCCACCGGTCAGGAGGGGCAGGTGACGCTCGCCTGGGCGGCGGGCACGGACACCTCGCGCAAGCGGGTCGACGTCTACCGCGACGGCGTCCTGCTGGCCTCGGTGAACACCCCGGCCACCACCTACGTGGACCGGGCTGTCCTCAACGGCACCGAGTACTCCTACCACCTCATCGCGGCCACCGTGGCCGCCCCGGCGACCTCCTCGGCGGTGCGCTCCAGCGCCTCCACCACGCGCAACGCCACTCCCCGCGACACCACCGCCCCGGCCGTGCCGCGGCAGTTCAGCGCCACCGCGGGCGATGCCTCGGCGACGCTGTCGTGGAGCGCGAACACCGAGAGCGACCTGGCGCGCTACGAACTGGACTGCGGCACCGGGGTGCTCACCGTGCCGGCGGAGCGTTCGACGTGGGTGCTCACCGGCCTGAGCAACGGCACCACCTACTCGTGCAGCCTGCGCGCCGTGGACCGGGCGGGCAACACCTCCGGCGCCGTCACGCTCGCCGTTCGGCCCGTGGACCAGAGCCCGCCCAGCGCCCCCAGCGCCTTGTCCCTCACCCCCGCCGACCGGGCCCTGAACGCCTCCTGGAGCGCCTCGACCTCGCCCGACGTGGCGGGGTACCGCGTGTACCTGGACGGGGTGCGCGTGGTCGAGGTGCCCGCCGGCACCACCAGCGCCCACCTGCCGGCTCTGCTCAACGGCACCAAGTACGCCGTGCAGGTCAGCGCGTTCGACGCCGCCGGCAACGAGTCCGCCCCGACGCTGGTGGCCACCGCCACGCCCGCGGACACCAGCGCCCCGGCCGCCCCCACCGGGGTCAGCGGCACCCCCGGCGAGGGCTCCGCCACCATCTCCTGGGCCGCCAACGGCGAGGACGACCTGGCCCGCTACGACGTGCTGGACGGCGACGGGCAGGTCGTCGCCTCGGTGAGGGCGCCGGGCACCTCGGCGACCATGACGAACCTGGCCAACGGCACCACCACCAGCTACCGCGTCATCGCGCTGGACACCGCGGGCAACGCCTCCGCGCCCAGCGCCGCGATCAGCGTGACCCCGCGCGACGGCACCGCCCCTGCCGCGCCCAGCGCTGCCGCGGCCGTGGCCGGCGACGCCTCGGCGGTGCTCACCTGGACGCCCTCGGCCAGCGGCGACGTCGAGCGCTACGAGGTCCTCGACCAGACCGGTGCCGTGCGGGCCACCGCCCCCGCGGGCAGCGCCGGCACCATCGTCACCGGGCTGAGCAACGGCACCGCCTACACCTTCACGGTCGTGGCCGTCGACGCCGCCGGCAACCGCTCGGCCGCGGCCACCACGGGCGCGGTGACCCCGCGAGCGGCTCTCACCACACCGCCCACCACACCGCCCACCGAGCTCCCCGTCGGGGTTCCGGCCGCCGGGGCCGGCGGCCGCCCCCCCCCCCCCCCCCCCCCCCGCCTCAGAC
>NZ_JBJLSG010000182.1:0-8848 GCF_050871925.1 Kineococcus gurbantunggutensis | reverse complement strand
CCCGCCGGCGGCGGGCCCGGCGCCGCCCGCCCCCCCGCCCCCCGGCCCGCGCCCGCCGGGCCCCCCCCCCCCCCCCCCCCCCCCCCCCCCGGCGCTCAGGCCGCGCCCAGCGCGTCCTTGAGCGGGTCGATCGCGAAGTACAGGACGAACAGGGCCGCGGTCACCCACAGCAGCGGGTGCACCTGGCGGGCCTTGCCGCGCACCACCTTGACCACCACGTACGCCACGAAGCCGGCGCCGATGCCCGCGCTGATGGAGTACGTGAACGGCATGAGCACGATCGTCAGGAACGCCGGCAGCGCGATCTCCACGTCGTCCCAGTCGATGCCCTTGACCTGGGTCATCATGAGGAACCCGACGACGACCAGGGCCGGCGTCGCGGCCTCGTAGGGCACGATCGAGACGGCCGGGGCCAGGAAGGTCGCCAGCAGGAACGCCACGCCGGTGACCACGCTGGCCAGCCCGGTGCGCGCCCCCTCGCCCACGCCGGTGGCGGACTCGATGAAGCTGGTGTTGCTGGAGACGCCGGCCGCGCCGCCCGCGCTCGCCGCCAGGGAGTCCACGACGAGGATGCGGCGCATGTTCGGCGGGTTGCCCTCGGCGTCGAGCAGGTCGCCCTCCTTGCCGATGGCGACCATCGTGCCCATGGTGTCGAAGAAGTCGGCCAGCAGCAGCGTGAAGACGAGCAGCACCACGCTGACGACCCCGATGCGGCCGAAGCTGCCCAGCAGGTCGAACTGCCCCAGCAGGGAGAAGTCGGGGGTGTCCACCCAGGTGTCCGGCAGGGCGGGCACGTTCAGGCCCCACGCGCGCGGGTCGCGCACCTCCCCGTCGGCGCCGGTGCGCGGGCCCAGGTCGGCGACGGCCTCGACGACCACGGCCAGCACGGTGGCGGCCACGATGCCGACGAGGATCGCCCCGCGCACGCCGCGCGCCATGAGCACGACCATGAGCAGCAGCCCGGCGACGAACACCAGCGTCGGCCAGCCCGACAGGAAGCCGCCGATGCCCAGCTCCAGCGGGGTGCCGCTGCCGCTGCGCACGAACCCGGCGTCGACCAGGCCGACGATGGTGATGAACAGCCCGATGCCCACGCTGATGGCGGTCTTCAGCTGCGCGGGCACCGCGTGGAAGACGGCCTCGCGGAACCCGGTGAGGACCAGCACGAGGATGATCAGGCCCTCGATGACCACCAGGCCCATCGCGTCCGCCCACGTCATCCCCGGCAGCGCCGCGACGCCGAAGGCGACGAACGCGTTCAGCCCCAGCCCCGTGGCCAGCGCCAGGGGGTAGTTGCCGACGACGCCCATGAGGATCGTCATGACGCCGGCCACCAGCGCGGTGCCGGCCGCGACGGCCGCCAGGTCCGGGGCGTCGCCGCCGCCGAGGAAGGTGCCCGTGCTGTCGGGCTGGGTGCCGATGATCAGCGGGTTCAGCACGACGATGTACGCCATCGTGAAGAACGTCGCGAGACCGCCGCGGACCTCGCGGCCGACGGTCGAGCCCCGTTCGGAGATGCGGAAGTAGCGGTCCAGCGCCGATCGCGGGCGCGGGGGACTGGTGTGCGTGGCCATCGGGCACCTCGGGGTGGTCGTGCGGGGCGAGGGGCGGCCGCGACGTCGAGGCCGGCTGGGATCCTGCCAGAGCCGGCACCCCGGCCGGCGCCACCGCTGCCGCGGGTGACCTCCCGCGACGCTGCGCAGCGGCGCCGGCGCGGCCGCCGCTCAGCGCAGCGGCGCCTGCTCCCCGCCGGCCACGGACCCCCCGCGCACCGGCGGCGCCGCCTCGCCCAGGGCCACGTCGGCGCGCACCTCGCCCCCCTCGTCGGGCACCAGGACGCCGGTGGCCACGGGGGAGTACCCGGCCGCGGTGAGGGTGTACGAGCCGGGACCGAGGTCCTCGAAGGAGAACGTGCCGTCCTCGCCCGTGGTGGCGGTGCCCACGACGTCGCCGGTGGCGTCGGTCAGCGCGACCACCGCCTCCCGCACCGGCAGGCCCCCGCCGTCCAGGACCGCCCCGGTCAGCCGCCCGCCGCTGCTCACCACGACCTCGCGGCTCAGGGCCGCGCCGTCGGGCAGGTCGACGTGCTCGGCGAGCGGGCGGTGCGCCTCGCTGAGCACGCTGAGCACGTAGCCGCCCCCGGGCAGGTCCAGGAAGCGGAAGAAGCCGTCCTCGGCGCTGCGGGTGGTGGCGAAGACCTCCCCGCGCACGTCGAGCAGCGTCAGCACGGCGCCCTCCACGGCGTGCGCGGGCGCGGACGGGCGGCTGGAGGTGCGCACCCACCCGGTCAGCGAGGCGGTCCCGGCCAGCTGCACGTCGCGCTGCACGGCGACGTCGGCCACCGCCACCAGGGCCGCGGCAGGCTTGGCGCCGGGGGCGGCGGTGATGAGCAGGTAGGTGCCGCCGGCCCGCAGCGGCAGGCGGTAGCGGCCCCGCTCGTCGGTGTCGGCCCGCCCGACCTGCCGGCCGGCGGGGTCGGTGACGGTGACCACGGCGCCCGGCAGCGCCCGCCCGCCCGCCCCGGTCACGGTGCCGCGCACGGCGAGGCCGCCGTCCTCCTCGTCCGCGTCCACCGCGTCCACCGCGTCCGCTCCCGCGGTGCGCCCGTCGGCCGCGGGCTCGGGCGCCGCGTCCGCGGGCGCGCCGGGGCGCGGGACGGGCACGGCGCCGGCGGCGCGCCGCGCACCGGCGTCCGCGGGGGCGCCGGTGTCGCCGTCGGTGTCGGTCTCGCCGGCCAGCGCCTGCTCCAGGCCGCGGCCCTCGGCGTCCACGTTCGGCACGACGCGCTGCATCCAGCGCGGCATCCACCACGCCCGCTCCCCGAGCAGCGTCAGCGCCGCGGGCATGATCACCATGCGGACGACGAGGGCGTCGACGAGCACGCCGACGGTCAGGGCGGTGCCGATGGAGCCGATGATCGCGTCGCCGCTGGTGGCGAAGCCGACGAAGACGCCGCTCATGATGAACGCCGCGGCCACCACGACGGGCGCCGAGCGGCGGAAGCCGGAGAGCACCGCGCGCTTGGGGGCCAGGCCGTGGGCGTGCTGCTCGTGGATCGCCGAGACGAGGAACATCTGGTAGTCCATCGCCAGGCCGAAGAGGATCCCGACGACCAGCACGGGCATGAAGCTCAGCAGCGGCGCGGGCTGGGCGACCTGGAAGACGTCCGAGAGCCAGCCCCACTGGTAGATCGCCACGACCGAGCCCAGCGAGGCGCCCAGGGAGAGCAGGAACCCGACGGTGGCCATCAGCGGCACCGCGATCGAGCGGAACAGCATCACCAGCAGCGCCAGCGCGAGCACCACGATGACGGCGATGTACACCGGCAGGGCGTCGTCGAGCGCGTCGGTGACGTCGATGTCCAGGGCGGTCTGGCCGGTGACCAGCACGCGGGCCCCCTCGGTGCCCCCGGTCGCCCCGCGGATCGCGCGCACCAGGTCGCTGGTGCCCTCGTCGGTCGGGCCGCTGCCGGGCACGACGGTGATCAGCTGCGCGGTGCCGTCGGCGGAGGGCACCGCGGGCGCCACGGCCACGACGTCCTCCAGGCCCTGCACGCGCTGGGCCACGCCGGTGGCGGCCGCCGCGACGGCGGCCGGGTCGGTGCCGTCCACGACGACGAGCAGGGTGGCCTGCGAGCCCTCCCCGAAGCCCTGCACGAGCAGGTCGTACGCCTGGCGGGCGGAGGAGGCCGGGTCCTCGTTCTCCGCCGACGGCAGCGCCGTGCGCATCGAGGCGACCGGCAGCGCGACCACGCCGACGGCGACGACGGCGACGAGCAGCGCCACCACCGGGTGGCGGGTCACCCCGCGCGCCCAGCGGCCCAGCGGGCCGGGACCGGCCAGGGCGCCCTCGGCGAGGGTCTCGCCGTCGCGGGCGTGCTCGGCCTGCGCGGCCCGCAGCGCCGCCGGGTCCAGGCCGCGCTCGCGCCCGGGCAGCACCCGGCGGCCCATCACGACCAGCAGGGCCGGCACGGCCGTCAGCGCGACCAGCACGGCGACGGCCACGGTGGCGGCCGCGGCCAGGCCCATCTGGGTCAGGAACGGGATGTCCACCACCGCCAGGCCCACCAGGGCGATGATCACGGTGGTGCCGGCGAAGACGACGGCGGTGCCCGCGGTGCCCACGGCCCTGGCCACGGCCCGCGGCACGGGGAGCCCGGCGCGCAGCTCGGTGCGGGTGCGGGCGAAGACGAACAGGGCGTAGTCGATGCCGACGGCCAGGCCCAGCATGGAGGCCAGCGCGGGGGTCGTGGCGGACAGCGAGACGACCTTGCCCAGCGCGGTGATGCCCAGGACGCCCACGCCCACGCCGACGGCGGCGGTCAGCAGGTTCGCCCCGGCCGCCACCAGCGAGCCGTAGGTCAGCACCAGCACCACCAGGGCCACCAGCAGGCCGATGGCCTCGCTGGCGTGGCCGGCGGCCTCGGTGCCGAACAGCTGCGAGGTCACCTCCACCCGCACGGCGCCGTCGGCGCCGGCCAGGTCCTGGCCGGTGGCCGCCGAGAACGCCTCGGTGGTGTCCTCGCCCACCTCGCCGACCGCGCCGTCGAAGGTGACCGTGGAGGCGGCGATGGTGCCGTCGGCCGACAGCCGCGGCGCCGGGGGCGCCAGCGGGTCGGTGACCGAGACGACGCCCTCGATGCCGCGCAGCCGCGCCAGCAGGCCCTGCACCGCCTCGCCGTCGGGGCCGGTCAGCGTGCTGCCGGCCGGCGCCTGGAACACCACGGTGGCGGTGGCCGCGTCGGCCCCGGCGGAGAACTTCTCGCCCACCACGTCCAAGCCCTCGCTGGCCTGGGTGCCCGGGATGGAGAAGCCGGTGTCGTCCGGCGCGCTCTTCTCCAGCCCGAGCGCCAGGGCGGCGAGCACGGCGAGCAGCAGTGCCCAGACGGAGAGCACCAGCCGGTGGCGGCGGGCGCTGAACCGTCCCAGGCGGTACAGCAGGGTGGCCATCGCGGGACTCCTCGGTGGGGCGGTGGGGCTGCACGCCGGCGCCGGTGACGGCCGTGCTGCTAGACGGTCGGCTAGTCGACGGTACCCCGCGGGTTTGCCGATCGGCAATCGGCCACCTAGCCGACCGGCAAGCCCGTCGATAGCCGCGCGGCAAGCGCGCCACCGCGCCGGGCCGTTACAGTGGCGCGGTCCGGACCCGTCCCCAGGAGGAGCATGACCACCGCGCCCGGCGAGGAGCGGCAGTCCGCCACCGACCCCGTCCGCCTGCACGAGGCCGCCCTGCGCCTCTTCGCGCGGCACGGCGTCAGCGGCACCTCCCTGCAGATGATCGCCGACGAGCTGGGCGTGACGAAGGCGGCGGTGTACTACCGCTACAAGACCAAGGACGAGCTCGTCCTGGGCGTGGCCCGGCCCTTCGTCGAGCAGATCGAGCGGATCGTCGACGCCGCCGAGACCCGGCGCGGGCACCGCGCGCGCGTCGAGGCCGTGCTGACCGGGCTGGTCGGCGTCATCGTCGACGCGCGCCGGCTGTACGTCGTCGTCACCAGCGACCCCTCCATCGGGGACCTGACCCTGCTGCAGCCCCTGCTGCACGACCTGGGCCGCCGCCTGCTCGCCGTGCTCGCCGGCCCCGCGCCCGACGAGGCCACCCGCATCAGCGTCAGCCTGTTCCTCTCCGGCCTCGTCGGCCCCCTGCACGACCCCGCCTGCGCCGACGTGCCCGACGAGGTGCTGCGCGGCACGCTGCTGGACCTCGGGCGCCGGCTGCTGCTGCCGCGCCGGGCGAGCCGGGCCTGAGCCCCCGCCCGCCCCCGGGACCGGGAGCGGGGCGGGGAGGCGGGCAGGGGGGCCAGCGGGGCCCCGGGCTCAGCCGTAGTGCCGGGAGGTGGAGGTGCGCTGGGCCTCCTCCAGCGCCTCGAAGCGCGCCTCGGCGTGCGGGGGCAGCACCCGCCGCTCGCGCACCAGCCACGGCACCCCGCGCACGGCGTCGAGCACCCCCAGGGCGCTGGTGCGGTCCCGCGGCACCGTGCGCAGCAGGAACCCGGTGCGCCGCAGCGCCGCCGGCACCGGCCGGCGCAGCCACGTGAACCACAGCGTGTTGCGGATGCCGTGCCGGCGGCGCAGCTGCGACTCGCGCAGCACCGACGCCTGGTGGTGCACCGTGAGGTCCTCCAGGTAGCACAGCTCCCAGCCCGCAGCCGCCAGGTCCGCGGCCAGCAGCTCCTCCTCCCCGCCCAGCCACAGCCGCTTGGAGAAGCCGCCCACCTGCAGGAACGCCTCGCGGCGCACCACCGAGGCCCCCGCCAGGAAGCTGCCCAGCGCCGGCCCGGGCAGCCCCGGGGCGCCGCGCACGGGGGAGTGGCGCAGCTCGGCGACGATGCCGTCCTCCACCGCGCCGGGCTCCACGAGGATCCGCGCGGTCAGCACCGCCACCCGCGGGTCGGCGTCCAGCACGTCCGCCGCGCGCGCCAGCGAGCCCGGGTCCCACCAGGTGTCGTCGTCGCAGAACGCCACGTACGGCGTGGTGGCGCTGGCCACCCCGGTGTTGCGGGCCACCGCGCCCTGGTTCTCCGGCAGCACCACCACGTCCAGGCGGTCCCCGCCGGCGCTGCCGCGCGGGTGGCGCCGGCGCAGCGCGTCGGCGGTGCCGTCGGTGGAGCCGTTGTCCAGCACGATCACCCGCGGGCGCTCGGGCAGGCGCAGCAACCGGTCCACCGCCAGCACCGCCTCCTCGCGGCGCTGCCACGTGATGACCACCACGCTCACGCGCGCGTCCGGCGCACCCCGCGGCACCGGGCCCAGCGGCGCCGCGCCGCCCGCGGGCCCGCGCTCGCGGTCCCGGTGCTGCTCGTGCTCGTGCTGCACGGCGCTCACGCCGCGTCCCCGCTCACCAGGCGCAGCCGCCGCTCGACCTCCGCCGAGGGGCGCCGGCGCGCCCGCAGCGCGCGCGGCAGCCGCGGCGCCGCGTCCAGCACGGAGCGGCGGTGCTCGCCCCCCTCCAACAGCCACCGCGCGGTGCGCCCCGCCGCCACCGGCAGCGGCCGGCGCATCCACGCCGTCAGCAGGTAGTTGCGCCCCAGCAGCTCCCGGCGCATGTGCGCGGGGGAGCGGCTCACCGAGGGGTGGTGGTGCGCCACCACGTCCTCCACGTACGCCAGGCCCCACCCGGCGGCCACCAGGTCGTACGTCACGCGCTCCTCCTCGCCGGCGAAGAAGACCACGTCGTCGAAGCCGCCCACCGACAGGAACGCGTCGCGGCGCACGACCGCCGTGCACGCCAGGAACCCCAGCACGTCCGGGCCCGGCAGGTCCGGGCTGCGCCCCCACGGCGCCGAGGCCATGTCCGCGCAGATCGGGTCCAGCTCCTCGGCCGGCCCCACCAGGGTGCGCCCGGCCAGCAGCGCCAGCCGCGGGTGCGCGGCGAAGACCTCCTGCGCGCGCGCCAGCGCCCCCGGCTCCCACCAGGAGTCGTCGTCGGCGAAGGCCACCAGCTCCGTGCGCGCCGCGCGCACCCCCAGGTTGCGCGCGGTGGCGCCCAGGTTGCGGCCCGGCTGCAGCAGCCGCAGCGGCGGCAGCCCCGAGCGCTCCCGGCGCTGCGCCTCGGCGCGCACCACCTCCACGCTGCCGTCGCGCGAGCCGTTGTCCACCAGCACCACCGGCCCCTCGTGGCGCGGCAGGGTGGCGCGCAGGTCCTCGGCCCGGTCGCGGGTGGCGACGACGACCGTCACGTCGGGGTGCGGGGTGGCGGGGCTCACGGGCCGGACGCTAGCGGCGACACGCCGCAGCGTCGCGGCGGGGTGGACGGGCGTGTCGGGCCCGGTGGTGGTTGCATCGGCCACGTGATCGAGACCCCGCCGGACCCCGCCCCCGCCGCGGGGGGCACCGCCGCCACCTCCGCCCCCTCCGGGACCCTGGACGTGCGGCGCTTCTCCCGCGCCGTCGTCACCGGCGGCGCCGGCTTCCTCGGCAGCCACCTGTGCGAGGCGCTGCTCGCCGCGGGCCTGGAGGTCGTCTGCCTGGACAACTTCCTCACCGGCGGCCCCGTCAACGTCGAGCACCTCACCGACCACCCGCGCTTCACCCTGCGCCGGTGCGACATCACCGAGTACGTCCACGTGCCCGGCCCGGTGGACCTCGTGCTGCACTTCGCCTCCCCGGCCTCGCCGGTGGACTACCTCAAGCTGCCCCTGGAGACCCTCAAGGTCGGCTCCACCGGCACCTGGCACGCCCTGGGCCTGGCCAAGGACAAGGGCGCCAGGTTCCTGCTGGCCTCCACCTCCGAGACGTACGGCGACCCGCAGGTGCACCCGCAGCCCGAGACGTACTGGGGGCACGTCAACCCCGTCGGCCCGCGCGGGGTGTACGACGAGTCCAAGCGCTACGCCGAGGCCCTGACCACCGCCTACCGCACCACCCACGGCGTCGACACCGCCATCGTGCGGATCTTCAACACCTACGGCCCGCGCATGCGCGCCGCCGACGGCCGCGCCATCCCCACCTTCATCCGCCAGGCCCTGGCCGGCGAGCCCGTCACCGTCGCCGGCGACGGGCAGCAGACCCGCTCCATCTGCTACGTCGACGACCTCGTCGCCGGCATCCTCGCCCTGGCCGCCAGCGGGCACCCGGGACCGATGAACGTCGGCAACCCCGAGGAGCTGACCGTCAAGGAGATCGCCGAGGACGTCATCCGCGCCGCCGGGTCCGGCTCGACGATCGAGTTCGTCCCGCGCCCGCAGGACGACCCCCAGGTGCGCCGGCCCGACACCGCGCTCGCGCAGGGCGTGCTGGGCTGGAAGCCCGAGGTCGACTGGGCCGAGGGCCTGCGCCGCACCGTGGAGTGGTTCCGCACCACCGGCGACTGAGGCCCCCGGGCACGCCGCGCGCGCCGGGCGGTGCCC
>NZ_JBJLSG010000181.1:0-8851 GCF_050871925.1 Kineococcus gurbantunggutensis | reverse complement strand
GCGCGCGGCGCCCCCCTCGCGCGCCACGGCGGCCCCCCCCCCCCCCCCCCCCCCCCGCCCCCCCCCCCCCCCCCCCCCCCCCCCCCCCCCCCCCCCCCCCGCGGCGGCGGCCTCGGCGTCCGCGACGGCGCGGGCGGTGGCCAGGTTGGCCGCGCGGGTGGCGTCGTCGCGGGCCGTCCCGGTCGCGGCGTCCTGCAGCGCGGTCAGCTCCCGGACCTGCGCGCTCTGCCGCGCGACCAGCGCGTCGGAGGACTGCTTGGCGGTGGTGGCCTGCGCGGCGCGTTCCCGGCTGACGGCGCCGGCCTCGGCGGCGCGCTGCGCGGCCTGCTCCTGCGCCCGCTGCGCGCCCTCGTAGTCCCTGACGGCGTCGCTGCGGCCGGCGCCGATCCGCTGGGCGGTGGCCAGGGCGCGGGCGGTCTCGTCGGTGGCGCCCTTCTGCAGCAGCCCCACGAGCCCGCTGTAGGCGGGCAGCGCGCCGGTGCCGCGGTAGGTCTGCGAGGCCCAGCGGCCGAGGTCCTGCTTGCCCCGGCTCAGCGCCTCCTGCGCAGCGACCAGCCGCGCCTGCTCCTCCACCTCGCGCTGCTGGGCCGCCTGCTGCGCCTCGATGGCCTGCTGGTAGCGCTCCAGCGCCTCGTTGGCCTGGGCGGCCACGGCGTCGAGCCGGACCTGCGCCTCCTGCAGCCGCTGCTGGGCGGCGGCGGCGGCCGCGGCCGAGGACTGCGCGGCGCGGCGCGCCTGCTCGACCTCCTCGGGGGTGGGCGGCCGGGGCGCGTCGGCGGGCGCGGGCGCCGGCGCGGGGACGGGCGCGGCCACCGCGGGGGCGGGTGCGGCGGGTGCGGCGGCCGCGGTCCCCGCACCGGCACCGGCGGCCAGGGCGAGCGCGAGGGCCAGCGAGGTCACGGCCGGCCCGGGTGCGGAGCGCCGGGGGGCGCGGCGTTCGCTGCGGGGGGAGGGCAAGGCGCTCACGTCCAGTGCGATCGGGGGCCTGGTGCCCGGTGCGGCTGCTGGCGGTGCATCGTCACTGCTCGGCGTGGTCAGCGCTCCAGCCGCTGCCCGCGCCGTCGTCGGTCGAGCGCTCGTGCGCAGGTCCTGCGCGGCTCACGCCCGGGTCGTCCTCGCCCCGGGTGCGCGTCGTGCAGGACCTGGTCCGAGGGGGACTGCCGGTGTTCTCGACCTCCCCGCTGCCGCACTGTAGCCGCCTGCGACCGGCCGGCCACGCACCGCAGGCCACGAGTCGCGCGCCGCGTCGCGCGCGGCGGGGGCCCACCCGCCGCAGCGCCGCCCGTCCCGGGGGGTGCCGCGGCGCTGCGGTCCCCCGGTGGCGGGCCGGTCCCTCAGTGGGCGGCGACGGCGGCGGAGCCGGTCTCGCCCACCAGCCGCCAGGGCCGCACGAGCAGCACCAGCACGGCGGTGGCCAGCGTCAGGGCGGCCACGATCACGACGCCCATGGCGCGCGCGTCGTTGCCGAGCAGGCCCACCAGCGGCGAGACCAGCGCGCCGACGCCGAACTGGACGGCGCCCAGCAGCGCGGCCGCCGCACCGGCGGCCTCCCCGTGGCGCGACAGCGCCAGCGCCGGGGCGTTCGGCAGGGCCAGGCCGATGGAGAACAGCACCGCCCACAGGGGCACGGCCACCGCGACCAGGCCGCCGGTGCCGGTGGCGGCCAGCGCCAGCAGCACCGCGCCGGCGAGCAGGCCGGCGACGGTGCCCGCCAGGAGCACCTGGGAGGGGGCGAAGCGGCGCAGGGCCAGCGGGTTGAGCTGGGTGGCCGCGATCAGCCAGAAGGCGCCGGCGCCGAAGAGGAGGCCGAACTCCTGCTGGTCCAGGCCGAACTGGCCCTGGTAGACGAACGAGGCGCCGGCCACGTAGCTGAACAGGGCGGCCATGGACAGACCGGCGACCAGGACCAGGCCGAGGTAGGTGCGGTCGCGCAGCAGTTCGCGGTAGGTCCGCACGGTGGCGCCCAGGCGCAGCGGGCGCCGGCCCTCGGGCGGCAGGGTCTCGCGCAGCGCGCGCGCCCCGGCCAGCAGCAGGACCAGCCCGTACAGGGCCAGCAGGACGAAGATCCCGCGCCAGGAGGTGAAGCGCAGCACCTCGCCGCCGATGGTCGGCGCGAGCACCGGCGCGGCGCCGATGACGAGGAACAGCCGCGAGAGCATGGTGGCCGCCGCACGACCGTCGAACATGTCGCGCACGATCGCCAGGGCGATGACGGCGCCGGCGGCCGTGCCCACGCCCTGCAGCACCCGCAGCACGCCGAGGACGGCGATGTTCGGCGCCAGCAGGACGAGCAGCGAGGCGAGGACGTGCAGGGCGGTGCCGGCCAGCAGCGGCCGCCGCCGGCCCAGGGCGTCGGAGAGCGGGCCGATGACGAGCTGGCCGAGGGCCAGGCCGACCAGGGTGCCGGTCAGGGTGAGCTGCACCGCGGCCTCGGTCGTCTGCAGCTGCGTGACGATCGTGGGCAGGGCGGGCAGGTACATGTCGATGGTCAGCGGGCCGACGGCGACGAAGGCGCCGAGCACCAGGGCGGTGCGCCCCATGCTCGGGCCGGGCCGCGGGGCCGGGCTCGTGCCGCCGGTGGCGGCTGGGAGGTCCGTGCGGGAGGTCATCTCGGTTCTTCCGTCGCGGGGCAGGGTCGGCCGGGCGCAGGAAGCCGGTGGCTCCCCTTCCACGCGGCGATGGCGACAACCGGCGCGCAGCGCTGATCCATTCCCCTCCCGCGCGGGAGGCGGACGGGCTGTCCCGCGCCGGCTCAGCGCCCGCGGTGGCCGGCGCGCAGGACCGAGCCCGTCGAGCGCCAGGACAGCACCGACCTGACCGAGAGCGCGGACAGGACCGAGCCCACCGCGAGGAACCCGCCGAGGGAGCCGACGGCGGCGAGGGAGCCGACGCTGCCGACGGACAGGACCGAGCCGACGCTGCCGACGGAGAGCACCGATCCGGTGCTGCCCACGCAGAGCACCGAGCCCCGGGAGCCGATCGAGAGCACGGAGCCGGTGCAGCGGCGGGAGGGGCGGGGTGCGGGGGTCACGGTCTCCTCCAGGGGTCGCGGGCCCGGGGCCGTCCCGTCCGCGGTCGACGCCGGGGAGCCTGGCACCCCCCGGCCCGCGGCGCGAGGTCCAGGAGCGGCGGGCGCTCCGCGTCCGGCCCGCACCCGCCGACCGCCCGGCCTGACCGCGTGGCACCGGGGCCCGCGCTCGGCGAAGCTGCGGGACGTGGACCACGACGAGCACGCACCGCGACGGCACGGCACCACCTCGACGCCGCGCGGGGCGCTCGCGCGCGCGGGCGGCCCAGCACCGGTGCCCCGGTGAGCGCCGAGGACACCGGGGAGGCCGGGGAGGCCGGGGACCCCGGGGTCGTCGGGGCCGGCGCCGCGGCGGACATGTGGCCGCACGCCGAGGTCGACGTCCTGGACCTGGACCTGCTCGTCGAGCGCACCCGGGAGGGGCCCACCGTGCTCACCCGCGCCGGCCGGCGCGTGGCGGTGCTGGTCGACGTGGAGGTCTTCGAGCGCGCGTACGAGGCGCTGGCCGACGCGCGCGACGAGGCGATGCGCCGGGAGCACGAGGACGGGGTGCGCGCGGAGCTGCGCCAGCGGGCCCTGGCCGGGGACGGCGCGGCGGGCGCGGAGCTGCTCGCCCACGTCCTGGCGCACGTGAGCGCGCCCGACCGCGACGCCCTGCGGCGCCTGGGCCACCTGGGCCACCTGCAGCGGCCACCCGGCACCGGCACCGGCACCCCGGACGGCCTCAGGACGTCGCGGTCGGCAGCGGTTCCGCCGCCGGGGACGCCGGCGCGGCGCGCACCCCCCGCTCCCCCAGCTTGACCACGACGACCCCGGCCAGGACCAGCACCCCGCCGGCGAGCTGGACGGGGCGGGGCAGCTCGTCCAGCAGCAGCCAGGCGAGCACCACGGCGGCGACGACCTCGAGCAGCGCCACGAACGAGGCCAGGCGCGAGCCGAGGCGACGGCCGGCGGCGATGCCCGTGACGTAGGCGAAGGCGGCGGTCACCACCCCCAGCGCCAGCAGCGGCCAGAACCAGGCCAGCGAGGTGCCGCCGTAGGCGACGTCCCCCGCGCCCGCCCGCAGGGGCAGCGCACCGACGGCCCCCAGGGCGCCGAGGAACACCGCCGCCACGAGCAGGCCGCCGCCCGCCAGGGCGAGCGGGGGCAGGCCGTTGCCCTCGTCCGCCGACAGCACGAAGTAGGACGCGGCACCCGCCGTGGCGCCCAGCGCCCACAGGACCCCCGTGGTGTCGAGGTCGGCGCCGGAGAACAGGTCCAGGACGGCCAGCAGCCCGAGCCCGGCGATGCCGGTGCCGGCCAGCGTCAGCGGTCCGGGGCGCTGCCCGTGCCGCAGCCACAACCACACCACGACCACGGCGGGGGCGGTGTACTCGATCAGCAGGGCGGGCCCCACCTGCAGGCGCTGCACCGCGCAGAAGTAGCAGAACTGCGCACCGGCCACGGCCAGCACGCCGTAGGTGACGACCAGGGGGGCGTTGCGGCGCAACAGGGACCACCGGCCCCGCAGGGACAGGGCACCGAGCGGGACGACGATGAGCGCGGCGGTGCCGATGCGGGCGCTCACGACGGCGCCGGGGCTCCACCCGGTGTCGAGCAGCCCGCGGGCCAGCGGGCCGGACAGGGCGAAGGCGAGGGCCGAGAGGACGGCGAGGGTCAGGCCGCTCGCCGGGCGCGAGCCGGAGGTGGGCACGGCACGACCGTGGCACGCACGGCGTAAGGTGTCAACGTGGTTTTCACCCATGACACCTCGCAGGCGCTGCTGGCCGCCGCCGAGCTGGTCAACACCCTCGGCGAGCCCGACGGCCTCTCGAGCGTCGAGGACCTCGAGGAGTTCTTCGGCCGCTTCGGGTACTCCGGGCGCTTCGACGGCGACGAGGCGGAGCTGCGGGCGGTGCGCGGGACCCGGCCCGTCCTGCGCGAGCTGATGACCCGGCAGCGCGACGAGGCGGCCCTGCTCGTGAACGAGCTGCTCGCCCGCGAGCGGGCCACGCCCCGGCTCGTGCGCCACGACGGCCAGGACTGGCACGTGCACGCCGTCTCCGACGACGCACCGCTGGCCGTGCGCGTCGTCGTGGAGTCCGCGATGGCCGTGCTGGACGTCGTGCGCGCCGACGAGGTGCAGCGCCTGGGGACCTGCGCCGACGAGGGGTGCGACAACGTCGTGGTCGACCTCTCGCGCAACCGGTCCAAGAGGTTCTGCTCCACCACGTGCGGCAACCGCAACGCCGTCAGCGCCTTCCGCGCCCGGCGCAGGCTCGGCTGAGCCGCGGGGCTCAAGGCCGGGCGCCCGGGAGCCGACACCGCTGCGGATGAGCGCGCCCGCCCCCTCCACCGCCCCGGCGCCCGGGAGCGCCCCCGCGCCCGGGAGCGCCCCCGCGCCGGCGACCGTGCCGGCGCAGGCGCCCGCGGAGGCCGCCCGCCTGGCCGCCCTGGAGGGTTTCGGGCTGCTCGACGGGGTCGTGGACGCCGAGGTCGAGGCCGTCACCCGCCTGGCCGCGCTGGTCGCGCGCGTGCCCAGCGCCTCGGTGCACCTGCTCACCGCCGACCGCCAGTGCCAGCTGGCCGGGGTGAACTTCACCGGCGGCGACGCCGCTCGCGAGGACTCCCTGTGCGGGGTGCGCCTGCACACCAGGCGGTTCGTGCACGTGCCCGACACGCTGTTGGAACCGGACTACGCCCACAAGCCGTTCGTCACCGGCGAGCTGGGTTCGGTGCGCTTCTACGCCTCCGCCCCGCTGCTCACCGGGGGCGGCGAGGTGCTGGGCACGCTGTGCGTCTTCGACACCGAGCCCGGCGCGCTGGACGCGGTGCAGGTCGCCGCGCTGGAGGACCTCGCGCTGGTCCTGGTCGGCCTGTTCGAGAAGCGCCGCCAGGCCCGCCTGGCCAGGCAGCGCGCCGCCGAGGCCGAGCGCAGCGCGGCGGAGGCCCGCGCGTACGCCGCCGAGGCCGCCGAGCAGCGCACCCTGGCGGAACTGGCGACGGCCGAGGCCGAGGCGCGCCACGAGCTGAACCGGGCGGTGCTGGAGTCCG
Source organism: Kineococcus gurbantunggutensis (assembly GCF_050871925.1). Lineage (NCBI taxonomy): Bacteria > Bacillati > Actinomycetota > Actinomycetes > Kineosporiales > Kineosporiaceae > Kineococcus > Kineococcus gurbantunggutensis. Next base: position 2,790 of record NZ_JBJLSG010000181.1, on the reverse strand, counting down.
TCGACGTCGGCATCGTGGTCGCCGCCCCGGACGGGCGCCTGAGCGAGTTCAACCGCACCGCGCGCACCTGGCACGGCCTGCGGGCCGACAGCCGCCTGGACCCCTCCGAGCACGCCGGGGCGTACGACCTGTACGGCCCCGACGGCACCACGCCGCTGACGCCGGAGCAGGTCCCGCTGCACCGCACCCTGCGCGAGGGCCGGGTGCACGGGGCGGAGATGGTCATCGCCCCCGCCGGGCGCGCGCCGATCACCGTGCGCTGCAGCGGTCGCGTCGTGGTGCGCGCCGACGGCACGCCGCTGGGCGCGGTGGTGGCCATGACGGACGTCACCGCCGTGGAGGCCCACCGGCGCGAGCTCCAGGCGGCCCTGGTCGAGCTGGAGCGTTCCAACGACGAGCTGGCGCAGTTCGCCGGCATCGCCAGCCACGACCTGAACTCCCCGCTGGCGGTCGTCGACGGCTACCTGGAGATGCTGCAGGAGTGCTACGGCGACCAGCTGGACGAGCAGGCGGGCACCTGGATCGCCACCGCCCGCCGGGGCACGGGGCGCATGAAGGACCTCATCGCCGCGCTGCTGGCCTACGCCCAGGCCGGTTCCGGCGGGTGCCGGCGCGAGCGGGTGGAGGTGGCGCAGGTGTACGAGCAGGCGGTGCTCGACCTGCGCGGCGCGGTGCGCGACGCCGGCGCCCGCATCAGCGCGCACGGGCTGCCCGTCGTGCACGGCGACGCGGTGCTGCTGCGCCAGCTCCTGCAGAACCTCATCGGCAACGCGATCAAGTACCGCTGCCCGCAGCGGCCCTGCCGCGTCGTGCTCAGCGCGGTGCGGGAGCGGTCCGGGTGGAGCTTCGCCGTCGCCGACAACGGCACCGGCATCCCCGCCGACCAGCGCCGGGCGGTCTTCGCGATGTTCGCCCGGGTCGACCCGGGCGCGCGCACCGGCCACGGGATCGGGCTGGCCACCTGCCAGCGCATCGTCGAGCGCCACGGCGGGCGCATCTGGGCCGAGGAGACGCCCGGCGGGGGCACCACGATCCGCTTCACCCTGCCCCAGCCCTCCTGAACCGGCCCGCACCCGCCGGCCCGCACCCGCCCGGGACCACCGGGGGGACCTACCCGGCGGCGACCTGCACCAGCAGCTCGTCGCCGGCGGTGTGCCCGTGGGCGTCGTTGACCGCCTTGAAGCCGTCCAGGTCCACGAACAGCACCGCCACGGCGCGCCCGGTGCGCGCCGCACCGGCCAGGGCGTGCTCCAGGCGGTCGGAGAGCAGCCGGCGGTTGGGCAGGCCGGTCAGCGCGTCGTGCAGCGCCGCGGCGGCCAGCCGCTCCTGCAGCCGCCGCTCCTGCGTGACGTCGCGCACGCACACGATCGTGCCCGTGCGCGAGCCGTCCGCGCCGCGCAGCGCCGAGAGGGTCACCTGCGCCTCGAAGCGGGTGCCGTCCAGGCGGCGGATGCTCATCTGCCGGTGGGCCAGGTGCACCCCGCGCGCCTCGTCGGCGCGGCGCTCGCGCACGGCCTGCTCGGCGTCGTCGATGAAGGCGCTCAAGTGGTGGCCGAGCAGGTCGGGCACCGCGCGTCCGTGCAGCGCGGCCAGAGCGGGGTTGACGTAGACGAGCCGGTCGGCCGGGTCGAAGACGGCCACGCCGTCACCGACCTGGCCCAGGACCTGCACGAGCAGTTCCGGGCCGACCTGCGGGCCGATCTGCGGGTCCGCGGGCGGGCCCGCTGCGGCGGCCGGCTCGCCCGGCTCGCGGCGCGCACCGGCACCGCTCGCGCCACCGGGCTGCGCCCGCGGGTGCGGGACCTCCTCGTTCACGACGGCATCCTGGGGCCGGCGCGCGCCCGGCTCAAGCACCCGGGAGGAGGAGGGCGCCGGGGCCCGGCCGGTCCTGCGGCACCGACCCGGGAACCCGGCGCCCGCCGCGCCGGGACCCCGCGGGCGCCCCGGGCGGGTCTCAGGGGGCGGGTCTCAGGGGGCGGGGCGGGTCAGCACGAGCATCCCGGGCACGTCCTGGCGGGCGGCGGGCACCAGCCCGTGCTCGCCCGCCTCGCGGGTGGCGCGGGCGGTGCCCACGACGTGCCAGTCGTACTCGACGCCGCGCCGGTCGAGCAGGTGCGCGTCGTGAGCGTCCTCGACCCGGTAGGTCATCGACCACCGCAGCCGGCGCGCCCCCACCGGCTGCGCCCGTCCCCGCGCGCAGTAGCGCCGCCGCCCGACCACGGCCTCCCCCAGCACCGCCTCGGGCACCGCGGCGGCGCGCTCGAGCGGGCTGACGTCGCACACCAGGCGACCGCCCGGCACCAGGGCGGCCGACGCCGCGCGCCAGAGCCGGGCGCGCAGCGCGTCGTCGAAGTGGCCCAGGGCGTTGCCCACCACCAGCGCCGCCAGCGGCGCGGGCAGGGCGAGGTCGGGGAAGGCGGCGTCGACCACGGTGGTGCGCACCCGCAGGTCCGCGTCCGCGCCGGCCCGGGCCAGCAGCACCGCGCGCAGCACCGGCGAGGGCTCCACCGCGGTGATCGGGTGCCCGGGCAGGGCGCGGGCGATCCACGGCAGGCCCGCCCCGCTGCCGGCGCCCAGGTCCAGCGCGGCGCCGTCCAGAGCGGCCACCGGTTCCAGCGCCCGCTGCAGCGCGGGTCCGCACCACTCCCACGCCGGGCGCAGGAAGAGGTCGAGGAACTCCGCCGAGCGGGTGTACGCGTCGGTCCAGGTGCCCGCGGCGGGCCCGGCCGCGGGGTCGGGGGGGGCGCCCCGCCGGGGGGGCGGGGGTCGCCGCCCAGGGTGGTGGGGGCG
>NZ_JBJLSG010000180.1:0-8986 GCF_050871925.1 Kineococcus gurbantunggutensis | reverse complement strand
TATACCCCCCGCTAAAAACCCCCCCCGGGGCCCCCCCCCGGCCCCGCGCGCGGGACCCTCGGTCATCGGCAGCTCACCGTGCCGACGGAGCAGTCAGAGCAGGTTCACAGCGGCGAACCCACGACGGCTGCTCCGTCCCGACAGCTGCACTGCACCGACGACGGCGGCACCGCCAGCGACTGAGCCACATCGCGAGCGCCACCGCGTTCACCGTGGACGCCGGCGGCCCGCTGTCTGTCAGGGTGAGTTGAGGCCAGCGGCTCGTAGCAACCTCTCCCGACAGGGCGAGAACGGAACCATGATCATGACCGTGACGACACCCGCCCCTGTGGTCGGGGATGAACAGGTGACTACCGGCTCGTCCTCCCACCCAGGCCCACGCGCTGACCGCCCGCGTGCACGACGCTCCTTCACCCCGCCCAGAAGCAGGCCTACATCGACGGCTACGAAGCCGCCCGCGCCATCGGTGATGGTGAGGGCTACCTGCGCCGAGAGGGTCTCTACTCCTTGCTGATGTCGGAGTGGCGCCGGGCCCGCGACGCCGGCCTGCTCGAAGGCAAGAGCGAGGGCACACCGGTCGGGCGACCCAGCCCCGAGCAGGCCGAGATCGCTCGCTTGAAGCGTGAGCTGGAGGTGACCCGCAGCAAACTGGCCACCACCGAGACCGCCCTGGACATCATGGGAAAAGCGCAAGAGCTCTTGGCCTCGATCTCCAAGAGCGAGCAGCAGCGAGCGGACAAACAGCAGCACGGACCGCGCTGATGAACGCCTTCACGACGCTGCGGGCCGCCGGAGTCACGACCCGGGCCGCGGCGGCGTTGACAGGTATCGCCCGCACCACGATGGACCGAGCCACGCGCTCATCACCCGTTCCGCTGCCCACCCCGCTGCCCCTGGCCCCACAGACCGCCCCGACACAGAATGCGGTGCCGAAGAACAAGCTCAGCAACGCCGAGGAACAGCAGGTCATCGCCGTGCTGCACAGCCCGGAGTTCATCGACCAGGCCCCAGCCGAGGTCTACGCCACCTTGCTCGAACGAGGTGAGTACCTGTGCTCGATCGCCACGATGTACCGGATCCTGCGCCGCTACAAAGAAGTCCGTGACCGGCGCCGACATGCCCGCCACCCGTCCCGGGCTCGTCCAGAACTGACGGCCACCGGGCCGGGGCAGGTCTACACCTGGGACATCACCAAGCTACCGGGCCCGCGTCGCGGGGTCTGGTTCGATGCCTACGTGATGATCGACTGGGGGTACCTCCCACGCAGTGGGGGACGAAGACGGTCGCGCACCTGCTGGAGGACCTCGGCGTCGATCGGTCGCACTCGCGACCACGGGTGTCCAACGACAACCCGTTCAGCGAGGCCTTGTTCAAGACGGTGAAATACGCCCCGACGTTCCCCGAACGGTTCGCCACCCTGGGCGGTGCGCGGGCCTGGATGGAGGAATTCGCCGACTGGTACAACCACGAGCACCACCACGCCGGGATCGGCCTGCACACTCCCGCCGACGTCCATCACCACCGCAGCGAACACGTCCAGCAGGCTCGACGCCACGCAGTCGAGCGGGCCCGTCAGGCCCACCCCGAACGCTTCGCGTCCGAGCCGGCTATGCCGAAGATCCTCGACCTGCCGACCAGTGCCTGGATCAACCGACCCGGCGACTTTGCGCCGGTCGAGCAGAGCTCAGCTACCTAACACCTGCTGGCCTCAACCGCCTTGACACGTTCCGCAGTTGGGAAGTTGAGCTCAGTAAGCGGATCATTACACAGAGCAACTTGACCACTTTCGCTGACACGTTACCAACGGAACTACTACGGTGAGCAACCAGGTACATCCATTTGAGTACTAGCGTGAGGTTGCGCCATGCCCGAAAACGACTCGTCGAGCACCCCCAGCAGGACATCCTCGACGTCATCGGAGGGTCATCGCCTTCGCGATGCACTGCTTGTGGCGGCCGTAACAGCTGCGATTGGTGTTGTAGGTACTGTTGTTACAACTCTACTGACGGATACTACAGTGGTCAGCGCCAGCGGAAATGCGCTCGTCGGGTCGAGCAATAATCTTCCGACGAGTACAGTAACGGCCGAGGTTCCTGGCCCGGTTGTTACGACTACGATCACTCGACCTCCAACTACAGTCACGGTTATACCATCAGCGAGTGGCGGAACGGTTCGGCGGGAAGCCGACCTAGTATTCCCGAGCGGGGTCTATTATACCGATCTTGATTCGAAATCAGATCCTCAATGGAATCGGAACAATTCTGTCAGCAATAGCAGCGCTTATGACATCTACCGATATTCTGGTATGTATCAGCGCCTCGATGTCACCAATGGTGGGCAAATTGCGGACATGGGCGTTTCGCAGCCGACTTATGATTTATGTCGGAATACGAGCGCCTATAGCTACTCCAGCGTCACCCTCACTGAAACCGAGCCCGGTCAAGTCTACTGTTTTTTGACGGGAGACAATCGCTACGCCTCTGGCGTCGTACAGAGCTTCGACAAAGAACAACTCGTCATGCACATGGTCGTTTGGGAGAAGTAGCTAGCACTAATTATCCATCACTAACAGCCCATTGCAGAAGTCCGTCCGAGGCTCTGGCGTGTCGCGCTGAACAAGGCGCAGCCTGGTCGGCACGGCCACCGACCCCCTCGTTCGGCCCCGCCAGCTGATCACTGATGAGCTGTGGGAGCTGCTCGAGCCGCTGATCCCGCCGCCGCCGGCGCCGCGTGGGCGTACCGGCCGGCCTCGGCGCGAGGACCGGCTGGTGCTTGAGGGCATCGTCTTCGTGCTGAGCACCGGCATCGGCTGGGCCAAGCTGCCGCTCGAGCTGGGTCACGGCTCGGGCGGGGGCACCTCCCGCGCGTCGCATGGGGGCGACGTGCTGGCGCCGGCTGCGCCAGTGGCAGGACGCCGGCGTGTGGGACGAGCTGCACGGCGCCGTGCTGGACCGGCTGGGGCAGCAGGGCCTGCTGGACTGGTCCCGGTCCAGCGCCGACTCCGTCAGCGTCCGGGCGAAAAAAGGGGCGCCCTGACCGGGCGCAACCCCACGGACAGAGGCAAGTCGGGCACCAAGTACCACCTGCTGGTCACCGCCGACGGGCTGCCGTTGAACGTCGTGCTCTCCGGCGCCAACCGGCACGACTCGCTGTTCCTGGCACCGCTGCTCGAGAGTCAGCGCTCGGTCAAGGGCGCTGGTCGCGGGCGCCCGCGGCGCCGGCCGGTCAAGCTGCACGCGGACAAGGGTTACGACAACCGCCGGTGCCGCGCCTACCTGCGCCGACGGGGTATCGCGGCACGCATCGCCCGCATCGGCGTGGAGTCCAGCCAGCGCCTTGGCCGGTACCGCTGGGTCGTCGAGCGCACGATCAGCTGGCTGCTGAGCTACAAGCGCCTGGCGCTGCGCTACGACACCAGTTCTTGCACGATCACCGCGTTGGCTCGCCTGGCGGTGACGCTGATCTGCGCTCGACGACTACCCGCCAGGAACTAATGCAACGGCCAGTAAGTGTCGACCCAGACGACGAGAAGGCGCCGAAGCCTCGATGGCCACACATGAAGGTCGATCTACGTAGAGCAGTCCTGACTGACCTGGATTGGACTGGCATCTCTGTGTGGGAGATTGAGCCTTTTCCATCCCGCTGACGAGCGGGGTTGCCGACAGCACGAGCGAAGCCCCTGGTAGGACGGGGATTGTCGAGATCATCCGTACCACCAGCGGCTTCGCATGCTGTCTTACCCGTCCGGCCTGCCTGTGTCCACCCGCGCCCTGAGCCTGTTGGCCGAGTCGCTGCGCCGACGCCGGGAGCGCATCGGCTCGCCCTGGCGGAAGCTGTCGCCAGGCCGGCAGGCGCTGCTGGTGCTGGCGCACCTGCGCAAAGGGGAACGCTACGTAGACCTGGCCATCGGCTTCGGGATCGGCATCGCCACCGTGCACCGCTACGTGCACGAGGCCGTGGCCGTGCTGGCGGCGATGGCCCCCAGCCTGCAGCAGGCGGTGTCGACGGCTGCGGGCAAGGCTTACGTCGTCCTCGATGGCACGCTGCTGCGCATCGACCGCGTCGCCATGGCCACCGGGGGCAACCGCATCTACTACTCCGGCAAGCCTCCCCCAGAGGGGGTGCCCCCAAGCCCATGGCGTCAACGTGCAGACCCTCGCTGATCCGGCCGGGCGCTTGATCTGGGCCTCACCGGCACTGCCGGGCTCGCGCCACGACCTCGGCTGCGCCCGTGAGCACGGCCTGCTCGATGCCCTGGTCGGCGCCGGAGTGCCGGTGCTGGCCGATCGCGGCTACCAGGGCGCTGCCCGCACCTGCCCGGAGGTCCGGGTGCCGCAGCGTTCCCGCCGCAAGGACCCGGCCACCGGTACCCTCCGGCCGCTGCCGGCGAACCAGCGCGCGGTCAACCGCGCTCACGCCGCGTTGCGAGCACCCGGCGAGCGGGTGAACGCCCAGCTCAAGAGTTGGCGGGTGCTGCGCAAGATCCGCTCCAGCCCCTCACAGACGAGCACTCTCGTGGCTGCTGTGCAGACCCTCATCCTCGCCGGCTGAGCCAGGATGGAAAAGGCTCACTGGCCAGAGTGAGCTTGCGAGCGCGCGTCACCGAATCACCGCCACCACCGCCACCGCCACCGCCACCGTCATCGGGTCACCGTCACAGCCGGTGGGGTGACGGTCCGCGCCGGTGGCGTGATCACCACGGGCGCCGCGGGCACGGTGCTCGTGGCCACCGGCGGTGTCACCGTCACCGTCACCGCCGGCGAGGGCGTGGCGGTCACCGTAGTGGTCGGGGTGGGACCTGGATCTGGCGTGGTGGCCGCGAAGCCAGCGGTTCAGCCGACCACGGCAGCGAGCAGCCCCAGCGCGATGGTGGCCAGGACGAAGCCGACCCGCCGCGGCCGGGCCGGTGGACCGGGCGGGGCGGGCGGTGCTGGGTAGAACATGACGCTCCATCGCGCTCATCACGGACCCTGCTACTGGCGGGACTGCTGCTCGTGCTGGTGCCGGTGCTGCTCGTGCTCACCCCAGTCTCACAGCCGCACCACTGCGGTGGGGCAACTTCGATGAAGTCGCCCCACCGCTGGATGGGCCCTGGTGCATCAGCACGGCCTACGTTCGACGGCGTGCCGAGCAGAACTGACGGCCCCTTGTCGCCTCAGGGGGTGCAACGAGCTGGTCATGCGCCGGCCAGCCAGTTCCATTCCTCCGGAGAGCCGCCCCACGGCACGGCGTAGACCTCGATCTCGGCGGGCTGCTGGGGCAGACCGGTGAGGTCCACGACGGAGAAAGGCACGGTGCCAGCGGCCGGGAGGGCATCGACGTAGCCGGTGGTGCCGGTCAGCAGCTTGCCGGCGCCGTCGCGGTACAGCACCGTGACGGCCATCGACCCCACCGCCTGGCTGAAGGGGCTGGCCAGCTCTCCGACCACCTGCCGGGAGTGCTCGTCCCCGCTCCGCTGGACCCCAGTAGTGGTGAAGGGCGGGTAGTCGGCGGGGGTGGTCCGGGTCGGGTACCACTCCACCGTGGCGTAGGTGACTTCGACAGCGGCCGGTTCAGCAGGAGCCTCCACCAGCCCGGCCCAGGCGATGTCGGCACCCGGGGGCAGGGCGTTGAGGGTCTGCTGCTGGCTGGCCAGCACCTGCCCGCCGGTATCTCGCGCGGTCACGGTGATGACGGGGAAGGCGCCGTAGTGGGTGGTGTTGGGGTTGCGCAGCAGCGCTGCCCAGTGCACGAACGTCCCCTCACCGGCGCCGGGGGTACTGGTGTGGGCCGACTCCACCACCGTAAAGGGCTGAGCCTGCCCCGAAGTGGCGGAGGAGGTAGAAGTGGTGCTGCCTCCAGCCTCAGCGGAGGTGGTGCTTGGAGCCGGCTCGGTGGTGGAGGACGTGCACCCGGCCAGCAGCAGCGCAGCGGTGCTCGTCACCGCGGCCGCCCACCTGCGCCCCGCACGAGAAGGCCAGGTGGCCCTACTCACCTTGGCTACAGCCTGCGGCTGTCGTGCATCGCCTCGCGTCACCATCGCAGGTTAGAGGTCGCTGGTCGACGTATGGCTGCCAGCTTCAAGGGCGCGGAGAGACACCGTAATGTCGGTTATGGAATTGCCGCTCTTAACTGCGGGTTGAGGGGCTAAAAAAGGGTCGCAGGCGTGAGGCGATGACTTCTGTCTCGCTCACACTAAGTTCAGTCACTTCACCCCATTCCGTGCCCCCACCGTCGACCGTGCCAGCCACATGGAAGTGCACGTGAGGGATGACCTGGTGCGCACCCATCCCATTGTTCTGCCAGACGCTAATCCCAGGTCTCTGTTCAACGCGGTCGATGGCCGCTGCTGCGCGCTGCACCAGGTCTACAACGGTATGGCTCTCGGCCGCCTGCAACTCCAAGATGGTCGGCACGTGGCGCGTTGGAACTACGAGTAGGTGGCTCATGCCTCGCTGTTCACGAGTGACGAACACAGCGGCAGCGTCTTCGCGATGAAGGATGGTGTACGGCCGTGCACCACTCAGGTAGTCGCAGAAGGCGCAAGGCGAGGTGTCGGGCACGACCAGGCTGCTCATCAGGACTTCTTCAGGGAGGTTAAGAAATCTTGAACCTCCAGCATGTTAACTCGATTCTCGTCCTCTGGGCGAACCACGATGCGTAATTCATCACACACCCGTTCTTGGCGCGAAGCAAACATGAAAGTCAGGATTAGGAAACGAATAGCATCTTGAATGGGAAGTACGGTAGACAGCCCTGACTGCCCTAGGCCGATGATTGGGACGGAGACCGCTTCGCCATTGTTGCATCGTCGCACCTCGCGCCACAACTTTTCCATGGCATCCCAAAGGATGCCAATAGTGGAGGACGCTTTATTATGCTCGTCCATCTTCGTGTAAGCCACGCAGTAATAGTACGTCCGGTGATGCCTGATCGCGGCGACGGTGCCACATTCGTATCGGTCGGTGTTTCCGTCTTTAGCAATATTCGTCTCAATGGGAACCTCGGCGGCTAGAGCCGTTTTGAGATCTGACTGCAACTTCCCTGTGTCGCCTTTGTAGACATTATGAAGAAGCTGCCCCTGCACGCTGTCTGTGCGAATAATATGCGGGGTTTCCACATCAAAGCAGTCCGACATGCCGACGACAAGGCTAGTGTTTTGGCTGAACAGGTCGCCAGTCACTAGTCGAATGGTGGTATCTGGCATCGAGTAGCGCTGTTTGATGGGGCGCGGATAGGACCGTTTAATCGCGTACAAGAAGGCCACCGCACCTACCAAAAGAAAGAGCCACCAGCCAACCTTGCTCAACGCATTGATAAAGAAAACGCTGATGATGGTAAGCACGGCCGCGAGAGCGCCAAGCGCGCTAAATAGGTGAGTCGCGAAGCTTTTCCAGAAGCGCCGGTTCCGGAAGTCGCGGGTGGCAGACATGGTCACAGTTTGTCATAGACGTGCTGCTCGTAGTAGTGCGGTCCCGACTTTCCGCTCGACGCGTATTGCGGTGCATAGTGGTCCAGGGCGTGCTTGATGATGGCGGGACTGAAAGCCACGGACAGCGTATAGTAATCAGCATCAAGAAGTGGCTTAGGGATGAGGTTCCGATTTACGGTTCTTTTGCCGTCGTGATTAGCGACGACCACAGGCAAGTCGAACTCCATCATGACAGAAATCTCATAAGCAAGAAAGGATCTTCCGTCGCCGCCCTTTTTCTTTCCTTCAGGCGTCCCAATCAGCACCACTTGTTTGACATTTTTCATGCGCTCTCGGAGGTTGCGCTTAATCGTCTCAGGTTTACTTGTATCCAAGGAGATGTATAGATCGTGTGCGTCGTGGAATTTAAATTCGATCCTTTCGTTGTCGCGCCAAGCTTCCATGAGTCGATACAGGCGAATATTTTCGCTGGCGAAAGCCACGTACGTCTTATTGCGATAACTCATAGCACTTCCCTTTCGAATAGCCATCAAACGACAGCGCCAATAATAAATGCCGAGAATTTCAGTGGCTTCGTTTGCGTTAAAAATTTCGATGCTAAAGCGATCTAGAAAGCACTTGGTGGCTCACCACGCCTAGCTTCGACGCCCCGAACGTCCGACTCCCACTGGCGAATTAAGTGTCTCCACTGCTGTGTTCCGAGATAATCTTCAGCCTTAGCGGAAAGGTCAAACTCAGGCATAGATAGACCGAGGGTACCTTTCTCGAGAATACCATCAGCAATAACGCCAGACTCTCGAAGTATCATTACCGGCAAACCAATTTGGTAAGCCATTGCCGGCTCAATATGGGCCCATGGACTAGTCATCCATGTGCCATCCAGATTGTATTCTTTTAATGTTTTAATGTTAGTTCTATAGTTTCCGGTTGCCTTTCGCAAATACGTGCGGCGAAAGGCCACTGTGATCAATCCGTATGATTCGGACATCATCTTTCGGATAGCGTGCAGCGGCGCTTTAAAGTTGTAGTCAGTGACATCAAGCGTTCGGGGGGAGAAATCTCTTTCATTGAGATGAGAGCATAGCTTTTCAATAAAATCTCGCTGTCGAGCCTGATATGGCTTTGGGTAGCTGAGGAAGATTGGTGTCTTATAGTTTCCGTCCCCGGTCATGTTTGGTCGCCAACTTACACTCTGAGCCTTGCGCTCTGCGTCATCCTTCTTCTTACGGGCCATGGCTACATCCCCCTCAGAGACGTAAGTGATTTATTGCCGCATATTGCGATACCTTGCCGACAATACTCAGGTTCCCTTTGCCGCCTTCCTTGGTAATCTAAGCACGAAAAATTTCGTTCTCCAAAGACGTGTCGGTGGCCTCCTCCGGCAGCTTCGGCGCCGGCGGCACCCACCCCCGCAACGGCTGCACCACGGATCGGTAGAAGCCCTCCAGCGCCTCGGTCACCGAGGGGATGAACGCCCCCCGCACCCCCGAGCGCTTCGTGCCCATCGACGTGGTGCGCATCAGCGTGAACGCCGCCACCTGCGCCCCCTTGTCCACCAGCAGCATGGTGGGTGCA
>NZ_JBJLSG010000179.1:0-9264 GCF_050871925.1 Kineococcus gurbantunggutensis | reverse complement strand
AGATTGACCCCACCCGCGGCCGCGCCGGCGCCGTGGCGGGGGCCGGGGCGGCGCTGTGGCTGGCGACCGCCCCCACCCCCCCCCCCCGCCCGGCGCCCGCCCCCCCCGGCCTGCAGTTCGCCTACGGCCTGTACGCCCTCATCGCCCTGGTCTCGGTGTTCTTCGTCGCGCGCGCCGTGCGCGAGACGAAGGGCCGCGAGCTGGAGGAGATGGGCCAGGACGCCGCACGCCCCGCCTGACCCCCGCGAACGCCGAACGCCCCGCTCCCGGTCTCCCCGGGGGCGGGGCGTTCGTCGTTCGCGGGGGTCAGCGCGGGACCGCGACGCCCGACGCTCAGCCCGACCCGGGCCCCTGCCGCTGCGCGAGCCCGCGCGCCACCTGGTCGCGCTCGCGCTCCACGCGCGTCCCCACGCGCAGGCAGCCGAACCAGATGCCGGCGAAGGCGAGGCCGATGACGACCATCGTCCAGCGGAACGCCTCGGGGACGACGAAGCCGGAGGCGACGATGACGACCTGCAGGCCCCAGCCGAGGGCGTAGCCGGCGCGCGAGCGCAGCAGGCCCGCGCACAGCACGCACAGCAGGGCGAGCACGCCGCCGGCGATCAGGTAGGAGCCCTGCTCCTCGCGGTGCAGGGCGGTGGCGGCCAGGGTGGCGAAGAACACCACGAGGGCCTCGGCGATCAGGGTGGAGGCGGCGAGGACGCGCTTGGGGTGCCTCACGCCGCACCCCCGCGGCCGAGCAGGACGCGGGCGTCGCCGGCCAGGACCACCGAGCCTGCCACGAGGACGCCGGCGCCGGGGCCGCCCTCGGACTCGGCGAGGTCCACGGCCTGCGCCAGGGCCGCGTCGAGGCGCTCGGCGACGTGGACGCGGTCCTCGCCGAAGACGCCCTCGGCGACGTCGGCGAGCTCGGCGGGCTCCAGCGAGCGCGGCGAGGAGGAGCGGGTGACGACGACCTCGGCGAGGACGGGCTCGAGGGCGGCGAGGACGCCGTCGACGTCCTTGTCGCCGGCGACGGCCACGACGCCGACCAGGCGCGAGAGCGTGAACGCCTCGGCGACGGCCTCGGCGAGCGCCTGCGCCCCGGCGGGGTTGTGGGCGGAGTCCACGAGGATCGCCGGGGAGGTGCGCAGCAGCTCCAGGCGCCCCGGGGAGGTGACGTCGGCGAAGGCGGCCTCCACCAGGCCCGGCGGCAGGGCGTCGCCGGGCAGGGCGAGCAGCGCCTCGGCGGCGGCCAGCGCCGTGGCGGCGTTGTCGGCCTGGTGGGCGCCGTGCAGGGGCAGCAGCACGTCGGTGTAGAGCCCGCCGCGGGTGCGCAGCGAGACGAGCTGACCGCCCACGGCCAGCGCGCGCGACTCCACGCCGAAGTCGGCGCCGGCGCGCAGCACGGTGACGCGCTCGGCGGCGGCGCGGGCCAGGAGCACGCCGGCGGCCTCCTCCTCCTGCCGGCCCATGACGAAGGTGGCGCCGTGCTTGACGATGCCGGCCTTCTGGCCGGCGATCTCCTCCAGCGTGGAGCCCAGCCACGCCTCGTGGTCCATCGAGACGGGGGTGACGACGGTGACGTCGGGGCGCACGACGTTCGTGGTGTCCCAGGTGCCGCCCAGGCCGGTCTCGATGACGGCGACGTCGACGGGGGCGTCGGCGAACGCGGCGAAGGCCATGAGGGTGAGGACCTCGAAGAAGCTCAGCCGGGGCTCGCCGCGCTCGGCGGCGCGGGCGTCGACGATCTCGACGATCGGCTCGACGTCGTCCCAGGCGCGCACGAACGCCGGGCGGCTGATCGGCTCGCCGTCGATCGCGATGCGCTCGGTGACCTCCGACAGGTGCGGGCTGGTGAAGCGGCCGGTGCGCAGGTCGTGCTCGCGCACCAGCCGCTCGACCATGCGGGAGGTGGACGTCTTGCCGTTGGTGCCGGCCACGTGCACCACGCGGTAGGACAGCTGCGGGTCCCCCAGCAGCGCGCACGCCTCGCGCACCCGGTCCAGGGTGGGGTGGATGCGGTGCTCGGGGTTGCGGGCCAGGACCGCGGCGACGACCTCGGCGTAGCGCGGGTCGTCGTCGGCGCCGGAGGCGCGCCGCTCCTCGCGCCGGCGCCGCTCGGCGCCGGTGAGGGGCGGGCGGCGGTCCTGCGGGACGCGCCCGCGGCGCAGGGCGTCGCCGCCGAACACGACGTCGTCCTCGAAGACGCCCGGCTCGAGGTGGACGTGCTCCTCGCCGCGCTCGCGGCCGTTCTCGTGACCGGGGGTGCCGTTCACCGCTCCTCCAGCTTCTCGACGGCGACGCGGACCTCGTGGCCCTCCACGGACCCGACGAGGGTGGCCCGCTCGGCGGGCAGCGCCCCCGCCTGGGCGGAGGAGCCGAACTGCTGCGCCAGGGTCTCGTCGACGACGAGGTTCTGGTGGGTGACCAGGGCCTCCCACACGGGCCCGTCGGCGGCCACGGTGAGGCGGATGCGGTCGGAGACGTGCAGGCCGGCGTCGCGGCGGGCCTGCTGCACGAGGCGGACCACGTCGCGGGCGATGCCCTCGGCGGCCAGCTCGGGCGTGACCGCGGTGTCGAGCACGACGAACCCGCCGCCGTCGAGCGCGGCGGTGGCCAGGCCGGGGTGGTCGCCCTCGACGGTGGTGCTCAGCTCGTACTCGCCCTGCTCCAGCTCGATGCCGCCGGCGACGACGGTGCCGTCGGGCCGCTCCTGCCAGTCGCCGGACTTCGACGCCTTGATGGCCTGCTGCACGGCCTTGCCCAGCCGCGGGCCGGCGGCGCGGGCGTTGACGGTGAGCTTGGCGCTCACGCCGTACTCCACGGCGCGCTCCAGGTGCCCGAGGGCGACCTCGCGCACGTTGACCTCGTCGGCCACGAGCTGCGCGAACGGCTCCAGGGCGGCCGGGTCGGGCACGAGGACCTCCAGGCGGTTCAGCGGCAGGCGCACCCGCAGCCCGCCGGCCTTGCGCAGCGCCAGGGCCGCCGAGCACGCCGAGCGGGCGGCGTCCATGGCGGCGACCAGGTCGGGGTCGGCGGGCAGGTCCACCGGGTCGGGCCAGTCGGTCAGGTGCACCGAGCGCCCGCCGGTCAGCTCGCGCCACACGTGCTCGCCGACCAGCGGCAGCAGCGGGGCGAGCAGGCGGGTGGTGGTCTCCAGCACGGTGTGCAGGGTGTCCAGGGCGTCGCGGGCGCGCTCGGACTCCCCGTCCCAGAACGCCGCGCGCGAGCGGCGCACGTACCAGTTCGTCAGCACGTCGAGGAACTGGCGCACGCTCTCGCAGGCGCCGGCGATGTCGTGCTCGTCGAGCTGGGCGGTGACCGCGGCGACGGCGTCGTGCAGCTTGGCCAGCACGTAGCGGTCCAGCACGTCCGGCGAGCTCGTGCGCCAGCGCGGGGTGTGGCTGGAGGTGCCCGAGTACAGCCGGAAGAACTGGAAGGTGTTCCACAGCGGCAGCAGCACCTGGCGCACCGAGTCGCGGATGCCCTGCTCGGTGACGACGAGGTTGCCCCCGCGCAGCACCGGCGAGCTCATGAGGAACCAGCGCATGGCGTCGGAGCCGTCGCGGTCCAGGACCTCGGAGACGTCCGGGTAGTTGCGCAGCGACTTGCTCATCTTGCGCCCGTCGTCGCCCAGCAGGATGCCGTGGGAGACGCAGGTGCGGAACGCCGGCCGGTCGAACAGGGCGGTGGCCAGCACGTGCAGCGTGTAGAACCAGCCGCGGGTCTGCCCGATGTACTCGACGATGAAGTCGCCCGGGTAGTGGCTCTCGAACCACTCGGTGTTCTCGAAGGGGTAGTGCACCTGGGCGAAGGGCATGGAGCCGGACTCGAACCAGCAGTCCAGGACCTCCGGCACCCGGCGCATGGTGGAGCGCCCCGTCGGGTCGTCGGGGTTGGGCCGGGTGAGCTCGTCGACGTGCGGGCGGTGCAGGTCCGCCGGGCGCACGCCGAAGTCGCGCTCGATCTCGTCCAGGGAGCCGTACACGTCGGTGCGCGGGTGGGCCGGGTCGTCGGAGACCCACACGGGGATGGGGCTGCCCCAGTAGCGGTTGCGGCTGATGGACCAGTCGCGCGCGCCGGCCAGCCACTTGCCGAAGGAGCCGTCCTTGACGTGCTCGGGCACCCAGGTGATGTCCTGGTTCAGCTCGACCATGCGGTCGCGGATCGCGGTGACCTTGACGAACCAGCTGGAGACGGCCCGGTAGATCAGCGCGTTGCCGCAGCGCCAGCAGTGCGGGTACGGGTGGTCGTAGGTCTCCTGGCGCAGCAGCACCGCCCCGCTGGGCAGGCCCTCCTTCAGGGCGCGGGCGATGGGCCTGTTGGCCTCGAAGACGTGCTCGCCGGCGAAGTCGGGCACCTCGGCGGTGAAGCGGCCGCGGGCGTCCACCGGCACCACGGGCACGATGCCGGCGGCGTCGGTGACGGCCTTGTCGTCCTCGCCGAAGGCGGGGGCGATGTGGACCAGGCCGGTGCCGGAGTCGGTGGTGACGTAGTCGGCGGGCAGCACCCGGTGGGCGTTCTCGCGGCCCTCGAAGTACGCGAACGGCGGGCGGTAGCGCTCGCCGAGCAGGTCCGCGCCGCGGAAGCGGGCGGTGACGCGCGCGGCGGCGTCCTCGCCCAGCTCGCGGGCGTAGTGGCCCAGCCGCGCCTGCGCGAGCAGGAAGCGCCGGCCCTCGTGCGCGGTGCCGGGGGCGCCGTCGACGAGGACGTAGTCCAGCTCGGGGTGCACGGCCACGGCCATGTTGCTGGGCAGCGTCCAGGGGGTGGTGGTCCACACCAGCGCCAGCGCCCCCTCCAGCTCCGGGTGGCGCTGGGAGCCCTGCAGGGCGAAGCCGACGGTGACGGCGGGGTCCTGGCGGTTGCGGTAGACGTCGTCCAGGCGGGTCTCGGAGTTCGACAGGGGCGTCTCGCAGCGCCAGCAGTACGCCAGCACGCGGAAGCCCTCGTAGACCAGGCCCTTGTCGTGCAGGGTCTTGAAGGCCCACATGACCGACTCCATGTAGTCGGTGTCGAGGGTCTTGTAGTCGTGCTCGAAGTCCACCCACCGCGCCTGGCGGGTGACGTACTCCTCCCACTCCTTCGTGTAGCGCAGCACGGAGGTGCGGCACGCGTCGTTGAACGTGGCCACGCCCATGGTCTCGATCTCGGACTTGTGGGTGATGCCGAGCTGGCGCTCGGCCTCGACCTCGGCGGGCAGGCCGTGGGTGTCCCAGCCGAAGCGGCGCTCCACGCGGTAGCCGCGCATGGTCTTGTAGCGGGGCACGACGTCCTTGACGTACCCGGTGAGCAGGTGGCCGTAGTGCGGCAGGCCGTTGGCGAAGGGCGGGCCGTCGTAGAAGACGAACTCCCCGGCGGCCGAGCCGCGGCGGGCCTCCACGCTGGCGGCGAAGGTGCCGTCGGCGGCCCAGGAGTCCAGGACGGCGCGCTCGATCTCGGGGAAGCGGGGCCCGCCCCCCGGCTCGGCGGCCTGCTCCACCGCCTGCTCGCCCTGCGGGTTCTGTGCGTGGTCCGTGACCTCGGACACGTGCGCTCCTCGACGACGTCGCTCCTGCTGCGGGGACGACTCCCGCCGGGGCCGGCGGTGCCGCGGTACCACCCCGCTTGCCACCGCCGCCCCTCCCGGCGGGGAGGCGCGACGACGACCGCTCGTCGTCCGGCTGTCACGGGCCGGACCCGTCCGGGTCTAGTGGGGCCCCTGGGGGCCCGTTCTTCCGGAGGCTCACCGGTGATGGCCGGGTCGACGCCTGTGCCCCGATCCTAACCGCCGCCGGGCCCGGCGCGCCGCCGAGATCCGGCCCGACGACCGGCGCGAGTACCTGTCACCAGCGGTACCGCGTACCCGGGGCGCGGCGTACTGTGGCCGCGGGTCGCGAGGTGAGCGGCCCACCGCCACCGAACGAGGAGGTCCCGTGGCCCGCCCCACCCCCGCCGCGCGCAGCGTCGTGTTCGCCGACGGCGTGCGCACCCCCTTCGGCAAGGCCCGCCCCGACGGGCTGTACGCCGACACCCGCGCCGACGACCTCGTGGTCGCCTGCCTGCGCGAGCTGCTGCGGCGCAACCCCTCCCTGCCGCCCGAGCGGGTGGAGGAGGTCGCGGTCGCCGCGGCCACCCAGAGCGGGGACCAGGGCCTGGTCCTGGGCCGCAGCGCCGCCCTGCTGGCGGGCCTGCCGGTCACCACCCCCGGCTACGCGGTGGATCGCTGGTGCGCCGGCGCCATGACCGCGGCCACCACCGCCGCCGCCTCCATCGCGGTGGGCGCGCTGGACGTGGCGCTGGCCGGCGGGGTGGAGCACATGGGCCACCACCCCCTGGGGCAGGGCCTGGACCCCAACCCGCGCTTCCTCACCGAGCGCATCGTCTCCCCCGACGCGCTGGACATGGGCAAGACCGCCGAGGCGCTGCACGACCGCTTCCCCGCCCTGACCCGTCAGCGCGCCGACGAGTACGCCGCCGCCAGCCAGCAGAAGTTCGCCAAGGCCGTGGCCAACGGCCAGGTCGCCGCCGACCTGGTGCCCGTGGCCGTGGCCAGCGGCGAGAAGGGCTGGGGGCTGGCCACCGCCGACGAGCTGGCCCGCCCCGAGACCACCGTCGAGGCCCTGGCGGGCCTGCGCACCCCCTTCCGCCCGCACGGGCGCGTCACCGCCGGCAACGCCTCCCCGCTGACCGACGGCGCCACCGCCTGCCTGCTGGCCGAGGAGGGCACCGCCGCCGAGCTGGGCCTGGAGGCGCGCATGCGCCTGGTCGGCTTCGCCTACGCCGGCGTGGAGCCGGAGGTGATGGGCCTGGGCCCGATCCCCTCCACCGAGAAGGCCCTGGCGCGCGCGGGCCTGGGCATCGAGGACGTCGGCCTGTTCGAGCTCAACGAGGCCTTCGCCGTGCAGGTGCTCTCCTTCCTGGACCACTTCGGCATCGCCGACGACGACGAGCGCGTCAACCCCTACGGCGGGGCCATCGCCATCGGCCACCCCCTGGCCGCCTCCGGCGTGCGGCTGATGACCCAGCTCGCCCGGCAGTTCGCCGAGCACCCCGAGGTCCGCTACGGCCTGACCGCCATGTGCGTGGGCCTGGGCCAGGGCGGCACGGTGGTCTGGGAGAACCCCCACCACCGCGACTTCGAACCCGCCGGCGGACCGGCCGCCGCGAGCGCCGGGGAGGCCCGCTGATGCCCGTGCACGTGCGCGTCCTGGACCTGCCCGCCCCGCCCGGGCGCCCCGCCGGGCGGCCCGGCCCCGGCCGCCTGGCCCTGCTGACCCTGGACCCCGGCGACCCGCGCCGGCCGTTCGTGCTCGGCCCGCAGACGCTGCCGCAGCTGCGCGAGGCCCTGGAGGAGGCCGGGCGCCTGGCCGCCGCCGGGGAGGTCGTGGCCGTCGGGGTCACCGGCGTGCAGGGGGTCTTCTGCGCCGGTGCCGACCTGAAGTCCATGGCGGGCACGCCGGACCGCGAGGCCGCCCTGGCCACCGGCCGCCTGGGGCACGACGTGCTCGGCCGCCTGGCCACCCTGGGCGTGCCGTCCTTCGCGTACGTCAACGGCCTGGCCCTGGGCGGCGGGCTGGAGACCGCCCTGCACGCCGCGCACCGCACCGTGGTCACCACCGCGCGCGGGCTGGGCCTGCCCGAGGCGCACCTGGGCCTGGTGCCCGGCTGGGGCGGCACCTGGCTGCTGCCGCACCTGGCCGGTCCCGACGTCGCCGTGAAGGTCGCCGTGGAGAACGCCCTGGCCGGCAACCGCACGATCACCGGCCCGCAGGCCGTGCAGCTCGGGATCGCCGACGTCGCCCTGGAGCCGGCCGACTTCCTGCTGCAGTCGCTGCGCTGGACCGCCGCCGTGCTCACCGGCGAGGCGCCGGTGGCCCGGCGCACCCCCCTGGAGGGCGCCGAGGAGGCCGCCGCGTGGGAGGCCGCGGTCGCCCGCGGGCGCGCCGTCGCCGACGCGCGCGTGCACGGGGCCGCCCCGGCCCCCTACCGCGCCCTGGACCTCATCGCCGCCGCGCGCACCAACGGGCGCGAGGAGCACTTCGCCGCCGAGGACGCGGCGATCGGCGACCTCGTGGTCTCCCCGCAGCTGCGCGCGGGCCTGTACGCCTTCGACCTCGTGCAGCGCTACGGCAAGCGGCCCACCGGCGCGCCGCCGAGGGAGCTGGCCCGCAGGGTCGCCTCCGTCGGCGTCGTCGGCGCCGGCCTGATGGCCTCCCAGCTCGCGCTGCTGTTCCTGCACCGCCTGCAGGTGCCCGTGGTGCTCACCGACGTCGACGACGCCCGCGTCTCCAAGGGCCTGGAGTCCGTGCGCTCCGGCGTCGACGAGCTGCGCGCCAAGGGGCGCGTCAGCGCCGACACCGCCAACCGGCTGAAGGCGTCGGTGTCCGGCTCGGTGGACAAGTCCGCCCTGGCCGGCTGCGACCTCGTCGTCGAGGCCGTCTTCGAGGAGATGGCCGTCAAGCACGCCGTGCTGCGCGAGCTGGAACCGCTGCTGCGCGAGGACGCGGTGATCGCCACGAACACCAGCTCCCTGTCGGTCACGGAGATGGCCTCGGTGCTGGCGCACCCCGAGCGGTTCGTGGGGTTCCACTTCTTCAACCCCGTCGCGGTGCTGCCGCTGGTGGAGGTGGTGCGCACCGGGCGCACCGACGACGCGACCCTGGCCACCGCCTTCGCCGTCGGCGCGTCGCTGAAGAAGACGTGCGTGCTGGTGCGCGACGCGCCCGCGTTCGTCGTCAACCGCGTCTCCACGCGGATGTTCGACGAGGTGGTGCGCGCCGTGGACGCCGGGACCCCGCTCATGGTCGCCGAGCGCGCCCTGGACGAGCTGGGCCTGCCGATGACGCCGTTCCGGCTGGCGTCCTTCGTCGGCCCGGCCGTCATGCTGCACGTGCACGAGACCCTCGCCGCGGCCTTCCCCGAGCGCTACCGCGTCTCGGAGAACCTGCGCCGCTGGGTGGAGGCCGGCGCGCCGGACCTGGTGACCCCCAAGGGACCGGTGGAGCCCACCGGCGCCGCGGAGCGCGTCCTGCGGCAGGGCGCGCAACCCCTCAGCGGGCCCGAGCTGCTGCGCCGGGTGCAGGACGCGCTGGCCGACGAGGTGCGCCGCGTCCTCGACGAGGGCGTCGTCGCCGGGCCGCAGGACGTCGACGTGTGCCTGGTGCTGGGCACCGGGCACCCGCTGTCCACCGGCGGGATCACGCCCTACCTGGACCGGGTGGGCGCCTCCGAGCGCGTCACCGGCCGGCGCTTCCACCCCGCCTGAGCCGCCGCGGGGCCCGGGGCGGTCGTCGACCGCCCCGG